>JACRBK010000146.1 GCA_016234525.1 Chloroflexota bacterium | reverse complement strand
GCTAACAGGCGCGTGGCATCGTTCGCCAGGGTGAAGGCGCGTTCGGCGCGTTTGTCGCCAGCATCCGCTAACTCTTTGAGCCGGGTTTTATGGGCATTCACCAATGCCACATACGCCAGGGTGAGCCAGGCGTCCAGCAGAATAAACCCGATCAGCACCAATAACCCGGTTAAGCTATCGTTCACAGACAGTCACCCTTATCTAACTGGTTAGATTTGTTCTTTTGTGCAGGAAAAGCAGACACACCACCATGTTCGGTGCAGACAGACGGGTTACAGCAGGGCAAAGCCCAACCTAACCAAGCCTGTGCTGTTTTCAACATGGTACTAGGTGGAGGTTCAGAAGAGTCTTCAGGCACGCTGCGCATCACACACCAACAATATAACACCAACCTTAAAAACACGGTGATGTTAACGCGCATTGTACCACAGATAAAAGAGCCGTCAAAAGTTGGCGGAAAACACGAAACGGGGATTGGTAGAGGTCCTGCCTTCTGCTTTTGGACGGAATCATTGAACAGAAGGCAGGTTGATCTAAAAGCGATGATCAGTATTTGATGTCTATGGCACGCCCGGATTTACCTGATTCCAGGATCGCGTCACAGATCACGGCATTACGATAGCCATCTACAAACGTCGCGCCGTAAGGAGCCACGTCTTTTTTGTTGACAATGGCATCGAAGAAATGGTGGAACTCGTGCGCAAAGGAGTGTTCCCACCCGATCATATGGCCGTGCGGCCACCAGTTGCCCCAATAGGGGTGGAATGATTCGCTGATCAAGGCATTATGGAACCCCTGGGTTTCTTTCGGTTCTTCACCCTTCCAGAAAACATCCAGTTCGTTCAGGCGTTCCAGGTTGAAACGGATAGAGCCGTTTTCGCCGTTGATCTCAAAACTGTTGAAGTTCTTGCGACCGGGACAGAAGCGCGAGGCTTCAACCGTACCCAGCGCGCCGCCTTCGAATTCCATGAGCGCGACGAAACCATCATCGACATCCGACTTTACCAGCTTGCCGGAACCGTCGGGGCGCTGCGGCATCCAGTTTTGAGACATGCCCATAATTTTCTTTGGCTCACCGACCAGAAACCGCGCCAGATCGATGATGTGCGCGCCGAGATCGCCTAATGAGCCGCTGCCCGCGACTTCTTTCTGGAAACGCCAGCTTATCGGCATTTTGGGGTCCATGCCCCATTCCTGCAAATAAACCGCGCGCCAGTGATAGATTTTGCCGAGTTTGCCGCTTTCGATCAGTTTGCGAGCCTGCATAATCGCTGGCACAAAACGATAGTTGAAGGCGACCATGTGTTTGACGCCCGCCTTCTCAACTGCATCGAGCATCCCTTTTGCTTCGGCGGCAGTGCGCGCCAGCGGTTTTTCGCAGAAAACATGTTTGCCCGCTTTGGCGGCGGCGATACTGGGTTCGGCGTGCGCGTCGTTCGGGCCACCATTATCAAAGACGTGGACGGCGGTGTTTTCTAACATTTTGCGCCAGTCGGTATAAATGTTTTCGTAGCCGTAACGTTTCGCGGCAGCGGAAACCGCATCCTGATTACGTCCGCAGATCGCTACCAGGCGCGGGATCGCCACTGGCGGGTACATCATATAGGGGATTTTTTTGAAAGCGTTGGTGTGTGCCTTGCCCATGAAGGCGTAGCCCATCAACCCGATCCCAATTTCAGGCGCTTCACCGGAGGCGCTGGCTCCGGCCATGCTGATAAAGCCCACTTCTTCGCCCATCTGATCCTCCCCTAACTCTCAGCAAAGGCCGCGTCAAACGCCACGTCGGATGGTTTGAAATCCATTTTGCGCACAAACTCGCAGGCTTCGCGCGCGCCGTGTTCGCGGTCCATGCCACTGTCTTCCCATTCCACCGACAGCGGTCCCTGGTAGCCAATACGATTCAGGGTGCGGACAATGCCTTCGAGATTCACATCACCATGACCGGGCGAAACGAAGTCCCAGCCGCGACGGTGATCGCCAAAGGGCAGATGCGAGGCCAGAATGCTGCTGCGTCCCGTCAGGCGAACTTTCGAGTCTTTGACGTGGACATGCACGATCCGATCCGGGAAGGCGCTGAGAAATTCCGTCGGATCAAACAACTGGTGAACAAAGTGGCTGGGATCGAAGTTAAAGCCGAATGCCTGATGGCCCTTTAGCGCATCAAGCGCACGCTGTGCAGTATAGATGTCATAGGCAATCTCCGCTGGATGACATTCCAACCCGAACTTTACGCCCTGAGCTGTGAACACATCCAGGATCGGGGTCCAGCGGTCGGCGAATTCCTTAAAGCCCGCGTCGATCATGGCCTGCGAGGTCGGGGGGAAGGGATAGAGCATGTGCCAGACCGGGCTGCCGGTGAAGCCGTTGACCACGCCTACGCCCAACATTTTGGCCGCTTTCGCGGTGTTTTTGACTTCTTCGGCGCAGCGCTGGCGCACCCCCTCGGGATTACCGTCGCCAAACAGGCGCGGCGGCAAGATGGCTTTGTGGCGATCATCAATCATCGCATCGGCGACGCACTGCCCGACCAGATGCGTGCTGATCGCAAAACACTTCAGGCCGTGTTTTTCCAAAATATCTTTGCGCGACTTGATATACTTGTCATTCGACAGAGCTTTGTCTACCTCAAAATGATCGCCCCAGCAGGCTAGCTCGATTCCATCATAGCCAAAACTTTTGGCTTTAGCGGCTACGGTGTCGAGCGTCAGGTCGGCCCATTGGCCGGTAAACAAGGTCACTGGTCTAGCCATAATCTTTTTTCCTTTCGCAAGATCAATCTATGCATAATCGTAAAGTCGAACATTTAGTCCGACGGAACGGCCACACCTTCAACCGGTAGTATACGCTGACCGGGCCGCTGCTGCGCCGCCACAATCTCGCGCACGCCGAAATAGACTAAGCCAGCGGGCAGCAGACTGATCAACACAAAGACCGGGATTTTAGCGTTACGATACTCGCTGTCCGCTTCATCCTTGATCTGCGCTTTTTCCTCGTCGTTTTTATACTCCCAAAGCGTTTGCCCGACATCATAAGGCGCGGCAGGGCGATTGTCGCCGATGACAAAAAAGGCAGTCGCGGCCCATACAGCCAGTGCTACTCCTACCCCGATGATATGTGCCTGACGGCTCAGCGGTGGGGTGTTCCGGCTCTGGCGCAGGGGCATCGGCTGTAAATGGCTCCACACCATAAAAGCCAGCAGAGAGAACAACAGGACCAGGAAACCGAATTCATATACAAACAGTTTCCATCCCTGGAACAACCCGGTCACTCCCAGCAAAATCCCTGCAATTAACATAAATTCGATAGGGCGATAAGACCGCAAGGGGACTTTGCCCTCCAGTGTGACGGCGACGATCACGATCACGCAGATGAACGCCAGCACAATAGAGATAAAGACAGCGACAAAGGGGACTGCTTTGATCAGCACTTCGTCCTGCTGTTCCTCAGAGAGTGTGCCAGTATACAGGCTGATGATCCCGCCGAATGCCAGCACGATCACAATAGTGATAAAAAATCTGATCAGAATGCGCGTGAGTCTCTTGCTCATCATGGTTTCCCGGCTGAGTTCTGGCGGGAGCCATCCTTCGAACGGCTCCCGCCCAAAAATTATGACGACAGGGTGAATTCGGGCAGTTTTAGCGTGACTCCGCCCTGCATCGCGGACTCGTGAGCCAGGATGCCGACGGCGGTCCAGTTAGCCGACTGTTTCGCATTCGGGAATGGATCGCGGTCTTCCACGATGCTCATAATGAACTCGTGTGTCATGTGCGGGTGCGATCCACCATGCCCCGCCCCCTGGATAAATGAGAGATGCTGCTGATCTTTGCCGTACACACCCTTCGTTGTGAAACGCTGGATCGGTTCGGGCAGCAGGTGAGCATAATCCAACACGTTCGTCTTGTGCGGTGTCTCTCCGATATGAACTACCGGCTGTTCGTGTTCAACCAGCGGCCATTCAAACGCCATCTTGCTGCCATACACGTCGATACTTTCCCGGTATTGGCGGGCCGTGTTGAACAGGTGACGCATCACCTCGGCCACCAGATCTGAATTGCGCATCTTGATATGAGCGGTTTCGATGGCAAATGGCGAGTTGTATTTCGGGATCAAAAATTCCTGAATGCGGCCAGAGCCAAAGCAGGTCACGGATTCGGCGTCCTTGCGCGGCAGGGCGAGGCATGGGCTGACCACATGAGTGGCATAGTGCATCGGTGGCAGACCTTCCCAATAGCCCGGCCAACCAAGCATTTCCTGCTGGTGCGTGGCGCGCAGATATTGGATACGCCCCATTTTTCCCGTCTCGTACAGTTCCTTGATATAGAGGAACTCGCGGGAATAGATGACGGTTTCCATCATCATATATTTTTTGCCAGAAACCGCCTGCGCCGCGACGATCTGTTCCAGTTCGGCAATCGTGGTGGCAGCAGGAACCGTACAGGCCACATGTTTACCCGCCTTCAACCCGGCAATCGCCATACGCGCATGTTCGTGGATAGGCGAATTGATGTGAACCGCGTCGATCTTCGGGTCTTCAAGCAGGTCATAATAATCGGTATAACGTTTCTCGATGCCAAAAGCGTCGCCAACCTGATTCAGGCGGCTCTCGGTGCGCTGGCAGATCGCATACATATTTGTATGAGGATGGTTTTGGTAGATTGGGATAAATTCCGCTCCAAAACCCAGCCCAATAATCGCGACATTAATTTTATCGGCCATAGGTTCCTCTTTAAGCTAAAAGCTGCTTCAAGAATTTCAATCCATCAGCGGCCAGCGCATCCTGGCTGGGAGCCAGCGAACGCCAGATGGCCGCCGCGCGAGCGATGCTCTTGACCTTGTTCGTGAACGACTCGATCACCACCGGGCCGTTATAACCAATGTCTTTGAGGGCGGCAGCGACATCGTTCCAGGGGATATGACCACTGCCCGGCGCGCCCCTGTCGTTTTCGCAACTGTGAACTTGCACCAGGCGTCTGCCCGCCGCGCGGATTGCTGCGCCAAGCGACTGCTCCTCAATATTCATATGGAAGGTGTCGAGCATCACTTTGCAGGCAGGACGATCCACCCGGTCCACCACTTCAATCGCCTGTGATGCGAGGTTGATAAAACTCGTCTCGAAACGGTTGAGCGGCTCTACCCCCAGCACGGCCCCTTTTGCGCCGGCATAGTCGGCCAGAATGCGTAACTGCTGGACCACCAGATCAGTATCTCTGGCTCGCTCATCGCCGGTCATCTGCCATACTCGCCCGACCGATGAATAGAGCGGCCCCACGACATTGGTTCCGCCTAACGTCGAAACCGCGTCAATGCAATGTTTCAAATAGGCCATGCCGTTATCGCGGATGGCTTTATCAGGATGAATCAGATCCCGATCCGGCCCCATCGCAGCGCACACACTGACGGCTAGCCCATTGTCGCGCAGCACCGCCGCCGCTTGTTTGTAATCAATATCTTCGGTTCCTTCGAGCGGAACCTCGAACCAATCAAATCCCATCTGTTTAACCTTTGGGGCCAGTTCGGCGATCCCAGCGGTAGTCAGTGGGGAGACCCATACCCAGGTATTTACGCCAAATTTCATTTTGATTTCTCCTAAAGGTTGTGTAAAAGGGTTTGGGCGGATCTCATTCCCCCGTTCCTACTCCCATTAAATGAGATCCGCCCAATGAACTAAACCCGCTTCCCCGCGAGATTGAAAAAATGTAGTCGCTCTTGCACAATGTTGTAATGAACCGGATCGCCGATTTTGAGATCGGTGATACCCGGTACGATGCTCAACAGAGTTTGCTGGCCGGACCGGATATGCACTACGGTTTCGACCCCTAAGGGTTCGGTGAGCGTCACGGCGCCCTGGTGAGTGCCATCCGAAACAGGCCGCACGTCTTCGGGCCGGACACCAAGTACAAAATTGGGCGGGATACCTCGCCCTGCTGGGATAGGCAGTTTGACCGTGCCCTCGCAGATATAAAACTGGCCGTTTTCACGTTGGGCAGGCAGCAGATTGATACGCGGGATGCCGACCATTTGCGCGACAAACGTCGTTGCCGGTTGGTCATAAATGTCGTAAGGCGTGCCGATCTGGACGATATGCCCCTCGTCTAACACGGCGATATGATCGGCCATCGTCAGGGCTTCGGTCTGATCGTGTGTGACAAACAGCGTCGTGGTTCCCTCGGTCTTTTGCAGGTGTTGAAGTTCGACCCGCAGCGCCTCGCGTAGTTTGGCATCCAGGTTGCTCAGCGGCTCATCCATTAAAAAGATGCGAGGATTACGCACCAGCGCTCGCCCAATGGAGACACGCTGCATTTCGCCGCCGGAAAGATGCGCCGTTTTACGGTCAATCAGGTGCGTGATCCGCAGTTTTTCCGCCACTTCACGCACCCGTTTGTCAATCTGGTCTTTGGGCAGACGTCGCAGCGGCGAACGCAGCGGGAAAGCGAGATTGTCATACACGGTTTTGGTCGGATACAGCGAGTACTGCTGGAACACAAACGCCACATCTCGATCGGCGGGGGCGAATGTGTTCACATTCATATCATCGAACAACACCTCGCCTGCGTCTTGTTTGGCCAACCCGGCGATCACACGCAAGGTGGTGGTTTTACCCGCGCCGGTGGGGCCGAGCAGCACGAAAAACTCGCCATCCCGAATCGTGAACGAAATCTCGTCCAGGGCGGTGACATCTTTGAACCGCTTGGTAATCTGTCGCAGTTCTACGTTGCTCATGCTGTCACCTCCCGCACGATGGCTTTTTCGGTGTCTGGATGGAAGAAACGCACCATCGACGGATTGAGATCAAAACGCACTGGTGTATTGATCTTGTACTGAGTTTCACGGGTGGTTCGCGCGTGGACAAGCTGGTTATTACACAGGTCCATGTGCAGCATAGTATATCCGCCGTGGAGATCGGTGGCGTAGACGGTGGCAGGCACTTCGCCCTGAGCGGACACTGTGACCGCTTCTGGCCGGAAGCCCAAGACCACTTTCCCTTCGCCGTTGATCGCTTTGTTAAGCGCGGGCTGCCATTCAGCAGGGACCGCGTAAGGGCCGCAGTCGGGAATGTTAAAAACTCCCTGAGCGTACTGGCCGGGGATCAGGTTCATACCGGGGCTGCCGATAAAACGCGCTACAAACAGATTCGCCGGGTTGTGGTAAACCTGAGCGGGAGTGCCGACCTGCTGCACCTCTGCTGCCGACATCACCACGATACGATCTCCCATTGCCATCGCTTCGATCTGATCGTGCGTGACATAGACGGTCGTCGCGTGCTGTTCGATATGCAGACGTTTGATCTCGGCGCGCATCGTCTCGCGGAACTCCGCATCCAGCGCGCCTAACGGTTCATCCATCAAAAAGGCGGCTGGACGGCGCACTAAGGCCCGCGCCAACGCTACCCGCTGCTGATCCCCGCCGCTGAGCGAGCTGGGATGCGCATCCAGCACGTTTTCGATGCGCAGCAGTTGAGCTACTTCGGCCACCCGCTGCCGGATAGTATCTTTTGTTTCATGCTGCGCTTGCAGCGGAAAGGAGATATTCTGCCGCACCGTCATGTGTGAATAGAGCGCGAAAAACTGGAAAACAAATGCGATATCCCGATCGCTGGGATGCGCCCAGGTCACATCGCGCCCGTCCAATAAAATCTGGCCCCCGGTGACCGCTTCAAGGCCGGAGATCATGCGCAGCGACGTGGTTTTGCCGCAGCCTGACGGCCCCAACAGCACGACGAACTCGCCGTTATTGATGGTGAGATTCATCGGCTTTACGGCGTTGAATTCGCCGAATTTCTTTTCTACGTTGATCAGTTCAATGGTTGCCATAACATCATCCCTGGCGAATAGCGCCGAACGTGACCCCACGCAGCAGGTAGCGTCGCAGCGCAAATGTAACCAGCACGACCGGGATCAAGAAGCCCAGCGATCCCGCCGCAATCGCCGCCCATTCGATGCCGCCTGTTCCCAAAACGGAGGGGATACTGGGCGGCGCAGTGCGGGCGTTGTCGGCGGTGAGCATTAAGGCGAAGGCGTACTCGTTCCAGGCAAAGATGAAACTAAAGACGGTGGTCGCCGCGATTCCCGTGACAGCCTGCGGCAGAACCACCTTCGCGAAGGCTTGCAGGCGGGTATAACCATCCACCAGGGCGGCTTCTTCATATTCGCGCGGGATTTCGTCGATGAAGCCTTTGAGCAGCCACACGGAAAACGACAGGTTAAACGCGGTATAGAGCAGGATGATCCCTGGATAGGTGTCGTATAAGTTGATCTCGCGATACATCAGGAAGATCGGGATCGTAACCACAACCGGCGGCAGCATACGGGTGCTGAGAATGAAAAACAGCAGATCACCCTCCCCCGGAATGTTGAACCGGCTGAAGGCATATGCCGCCAGCAGCCCCAGCCCGACTGAAAGTATCGTCGAAGACCCGGCGATGATCAGCGAGTTGCGCAGGCGTTTTACATAATCGCTCTGGCCGATGATAGCCTGCCCGCGTTCCAACATCACTTCGTCATACCATGCCAGATCATCACGCTGTTCATATTCGGCGATCTGTTCGTCATTCAACTGGCGGCGTTTGGTGAGCAGGCTGATAAAGCCTTCCATCGTCGGCTCAAAGATCACTTTGGGCGGTGATGCGACGGCATCCGCACGAGACTTGAACGCGGTCATGCTCATCCACAACACCGGGATCAACGTCAGCGCCGCCAGCATAATTACCACGCTGGCGCGAACGGCCTGCATCGCCTGCCAGGTCGGATCAACTTTATCCACACGGGTCGAATATGCGACAGGAGTACGAGGTCCGCCAACGGCCTGGATTCCGCCACCTGAAACCGGGACAAAATTCTTTAAAACATTCAACAACACGAGGATGATGGCCGCGCCCCCCAGGATGGAGATCACCGCGCCTAAGAAGGGCCGGTCCAGGGAATCCGTGATGGGGTCGAGAACGACGAGCAGCAGCATAAAAACTGCGCCGCCGATCACACCCACTCCTAACCCGGCTAATGCACCGAGCCAGCCAGCGTATCCCTTGTGGCGCAGTACTACCGGCGTTGCCGTCAGCCCGACCAGCACCCAAAAGAGGAAGAAGTAAGCGATCCAAAAATCGGGCAGTGGAATATTCATACTAGGCTTCCTTCATCCGGTTGAGCGCCCGAATATAGAGGTTGCTCACGGCGATGATGATGATCAGCACAATGTAGGCTAATGCGCTCGACTCGCCGGTTTTGAATTTACCGAGAAACGCTTCACGATAGAGACGGACCGCCACCGTTTCGGTAGCGTCACCAGGGGTTCCCCCGGTCAGGCCCATCACCAGGTCAAAGGCTTTAAAAGCCTCAATCGTGCGGAACAGCACCGCGATCAGCAGCAGGGGCATCACCTGGGGCAGTGTGATCCGGCGGAACTGGAACCACGCGCTGGCGCGGTCGATGGCAGCGGCTTCGTAGAGATAATCAGGAATGGCGCTCAAGCCGGAGAGGCAGAGCAGCATCACAAACGGACTCCACATCCACACATCGACGATCACAATCGCCCACAACGCCAGACCAGGATTAGCCAGCCATTCTCTGCCGCTGGCGGTTGGCTCCATATAGATCAGGTAATTAAAAATACCTTTAGACGGGTCAAAAATAAGTTTCCAAAACAGCCCTACGACCACCGGCGAAAGCATCATTGGGATCAAGATCAGGGTTGTCACCAGGCCGCTGCCTTTGAACTTTTGGCGCAGCAGCATCGCCAGCGTAAAGCCGATCACCACCTGTAACCCAACCGAGAGGACCGCGTATTTGCCTGTCACCGTAAAGTTGTGCCAATACCGGCTGCGTTCAGTGGTCAGGATTTTTTCAAAATTATCGAGGGCCACCCACTTCGGCGGCTCGTTGGCGATCACCGAATAGTCATTGAAGCTCAGATAAAGGCTGTAGAGCAGCGGAAATACATTAATCAGGATCAGCAGAATCAGCGTCGGCATGATAAAAAACAGGGCGATATGCCGGTCCTGGATTTGCCTTCGCCCTCGAAACGGCGTGCGTACAGACTGCCCAGGAGAATCTGCTTGAGCATTGACGTGAGACATAAGCCATCCGCCTACTTTC
>JACRBK010000148.1 GCA_016234525.1 Chloroflexota bacterium | reverse complement strand
GTAGACGGTACGCCCTACCAGATCAACAACTACTCCAAAGTCACCACGCGGCGCGTACCCCATACCATCCTGCTGCCGAATGCGGGTCCGCATTCGTTTGAGCTGGTCGTCGATGCGGGCAATCTGGACCTAGATGCTATCGAGGTCAAGAACGCAATCGAAACAGATAAAGGGGCTTACCAGCACAACTCGATGTACATGGTGTTGAACAACACCTGGACTGAGGTAGTCTCTGCGGCCCACTCTGGCGGATCCCATACGACGACCAACATCAAGTACGCCAGCGCTTTCTTCTTGTTCTCCGGCCAACAGGTGACCGTGTACTCGACCACCGGCAGAAGTTTTGGTCTGCTGTCGGTCTACGTAGACGGCAAGTATCTGGGCGACATCAACCAATATCTCTACGATAAGGTGAAGTACCCGGTTAACAAGCCGTATTTCGCCTATAACATCCCCGGTTTGTCAGAGGATAAACACGTGCTGGAACTGCGCTTTATGGGCAAGAAAGACAAAAAAGCCACCGGCACAGCGACGATCAACCTGGATGTGATCACGGTGGACGGCTACCCTGCTCCACTGCCCGGCGAACTCGTTAAGCCCGAAGAACCGGGCGACATAGGCGGCGGCGATGTTCCGACCACGGGCTGCTTCGAGGAATACCATCCCAACTGGACCTTTGTGGCGCCAGCAGGCTCAGAATATCCCTGGAGAACTTCGACTACGGGTGAATTCCTGGCGTCGGGACAAAGGTACAACTGGATCTACAGCGAAACATCCACCGATGTAAGTTACGCTGAGTTCACCTTCAGAGCTGCCGGCTTTACCATGGTCTATGCCAAGCAGCGCGGCGGCGGTTTTGCCGAGGTGACTGTGGATGGCATCTCATACGGCAGTATCAATATGTATGACCCAGCCCCCGACGGTATCTTCTGGTCAGAAGGTGGCGAATCAGTCCGGTATACACTTAGCGGCCTGGACCCGGCGGTGAATCACGTCGTGCGCTTCATCTGGACCGGCACGGCTCCATCCGGCTCCACAGGCAACCGTATCTTCATCGACCGGATTCACTTCCCATCCTACACGATAGAGTGTATCGCTCCGTAAGTTAATTTCTCGGCGGTGTCCATCTCCTTTCTGCCCTGAGCAGAGAGGGGACGGATACCCCACCCCCATCACATCAAAACGGCCTCACCTTGTTATATCTGAAGGTGAGGCCGTTTTTTTATGTATCTTCCGCTTTGGAGAGTGCTTGCTACTCCCAGCTTTACCCCTACCCTGTCTCCAACCGGGTTTTCGTAGGGGCGCTGCTTGCCGCGCCCGCTTTTCCCCTCTGCACCAACACAGCGCAATCGCTAAAAACCCGGCGCTGATCCTCTATTCGCCGGTTTCCTCAGACTCCCCTTCAACGGGCGCTTCTTCGGCCTGCCGTTCGAGGATCGGCGTGCGGACTTCCTCAGCATAACCCAGCAGCAGGCTGTAAACTTCGATGCTGTTCTCTTCTTGTACGATCATCACCGGTCCCGACACAAAAATGCGCGATACCCCGGCATCGTCGATCATCCCGGTGGCGAGACGCGCCTCAGCGGGTGTCGCAAATCCGAACACGCCAATCCGATAGGCCGAGAGGGTGAGTTCAATCCGCACACCTTGCGCGTCCAACCCTTGATAGACGGCGGGATCATCCTCCACGATGGTCACTTCAAGGTCTTCAATTAATTGCAGGCGTGCAATAAATGCTTCAGCCGATTCAGCGGCGGGCGGCGGCGCGCAAAACACGATTTGATCGCCGTTCAGATCGGTATGGTATTCATAACGGATTCCCCCCACCACATACACAATCTGATAACCTTCGGTCCAGATAGGCGCGGGAGTAGGATCATCCGGCCCAATGGGGCAGTCCAGCGTCTCGCTGGTCCAGGTCGAAGGCAGCACGACTTCAAATTCTCCGCTCTCAGCGTCCACGCCGCGCTCGCGCAAATCCGCTTGCACCTTTTCAAGCATACTGCCGCGCCGATCAGGCGTGGGGACAAACAACACGCCGTCATCGACGAGCACATCATCGCAGGCTTCGACCACCGCCCCGGCGTCTTCATCCGGTACATAAAACTGGTAGGGGTACAAAAACCGCTCGACCTGTAAATACAGGTAATAACGGGTGGTTTCTTCGTCCTCAATTTCGGGGCAGGTCAGCGGGGCAGCCACCATCAGCGCCGTGTCCGGTTCCAGAATGATAACCTGCTCGATGCTGACATTCAGCCGCGTAGCGAGATCGATGCGCGCGACGCTCCCGGCCTCTTGAAACAGCGGCTCGGACGGCAGCAGATAGGGAGTGCTGGTCAGGCCGGAGGGTCCGGCGGGTGTGCCGCCTACCGTATGATAAGTGGCAGTGGGTTCAAACCCGGCAGGCACAGCCGTCGCCGTTGCCAGCGGCGGCACAGAAGATTTTTTGTCATCACCACCACACGCCGCCAGCAGCAGCGCCAAAATCAATAGTCCACCCGCCAACCCCAACGAAGGTTTTAGTCGTAACATACGTAAGGTCCTTTCTGAATATCAGGAGCGCCGCTCTTTCAACCGTTCTGAATATCAGCCGCGCTACCCTTTCAACCGTTCACCCTTACCCAATGTTGCGCCGCCGGGTATTTATTCACCCTCTCATCCCCCAATCTCTTCTGCTATCAGAGGAAAAGGGTAAATAACCCGCTGCGCCGCCAAACAAAACGGGCGGACCTGAGTCCGCCCGCATGGGTGGTCTGGAATAGCTGCTGAAATACCAGCATTATCCTTAATGACGGCGGCTGCCGCGACCCGAACGTTACGGGGTAGGCGGGCTGCCCACTTCAATGTACCGTTTCCAACTGTCCGGACCGGTCCCCATTTCGATCACCAAGTAGTTGGTGCGGGGGATTTTCGGCTCCCACAACAGTTTCATACCCGCTTCACCGGGCAGGCGGTTGCCTTTGCGGTGGTTGCAGATAAAACACGCGCACGCCGTATTGGACCACGTATTTTTCCCCCCGCGTGAAACGGGCAGGATATGATCAACCGTCAGATCGTGGCGGGTGAGCGTTTTACCACGCATCACGTCGCCCACTTTGGCCCCGCAGTAAATACACGTGTAGTTATCGCGGGTCAAAACGCCCTGGCGGCTCCAATTGGCATGGCGGCGCGGGACATTGATGTAGTGGTTTAACGCGATCACCGATGGAATCGGGAACCGCGAGCGGACAGTGCGCAAAAAGTGCCCTGTCTCTTCGACCACGAACGCCTTTTCGGAGAGCAGTAAATTGATCGCACGCGGAATGCTGAGAACTGTCAGCGGTTCCCACGTGCCGCCGTTCAAGAGTAAAACTCGCCCCTCAATCATGGGTGTATTTCCCGGCCCTCTACCGACCAGGACTCCGTCTTCACTAGGTGGCTGATCCTATTATACTCATTTTCACAAATTCGGCAGCAGTGAAGTCGTTTTGAGATTCAACCTACCCGAACTTATTAATCAGTGTACCATAGTACCAAAAGTTGATAAAGGGTCAGAAAGGGTCAGGTTATAAAATTCAATCCAAAACAACCCGCTTATCCTGTTCACTCTCCAAGATAAGCGGGTTGGGTTAAGTTTGTGTAATTATCACTTTAAATCGGGATCAGGTTCTACGGCAGATACTCAAAGGGAATGGTGTAACTCTCGCCGGGCTGGGCCAATGTGCCGCCCATCAATTCGACCTGCCCATTTTTGACCAGCGCCAGAATAAACTGCACCGGCCCGGCCTGCCCTTCGCAGTTCAACTGGTAACGAACTTCGACCCTATAAAATCCGGCGGCAGTATTTCCATCCGGCCATATCGCCTGCTCTACCGGTGATGTCCGCAGATCGGTGCAAAAATCATGCGCGGCGGCAGCCCGGTTGGCGACTATCCCATCGGGCATGGTGATGATCAGATCGAGGTCCGCCCCACCCGACCAGATCAATACTACTTCAATATCTAGCCCAGGGGTTGGTTCAAATGCGCCGGGATCAGAACCCACTGCCGGGTCTTGCAGCAAAATCAGCCGGTACGATCCCGACGTGGTGAAATCTTCCAGCGCCACTTCGAGCGTATAGGTTCCGGCAGCAGGCAGCGCGATCCGATTCAAGCGCACTTCACCAGAGGCTAACCATTCGCTGTTAAACGCGATCTTCTCCCCATCAGGGTCAAGCAGCAGCAGCCCCAGGTCCAGATTGCCTTCGGTTGGCTGTGCGCTGATGGTGATCACATCTCCGGCCCCGGCCTCAAATGTATAGTGAGCGGTCGGCTCATCTAGCACCAGATCGCCGGTCGCCGTCTGCCCATAATCCAACGGCAGCGCCGCTGTGTCATTTTCAGTTTCGACTGAGATCGCGTCTGTCTCGATCAACAGGGTATAACCGCCGCTGGAAATACCATTTCCAAAACCGTAACGAGTCGCGCGGATCAGGTAGCGGCCATCCGCCGGGAGTTCAAAGGCGTTGATCGCCGCATCGCTGCCTGAATCGGCGGCATCGTCATTCTGCGCCAGTTCGTACCCGGCGGAGTCCGTCAGCAGTAGAAAGGGGTCCAGATCGCCGCCCATAGATTCCATGCGGATCGTCAATATATCCCCGGCGCGCCCGCTGAACATATACCAGTCCTCAGCATCTTCGCTGGAGATCGCGCCCGCCGCCGGGTTGTTATAGGTGGCGCGCCGCAGATCGGGCGGAAGTTCGCCCGCCGCCAACCACCGCACACCGCTGGCAGTTTCGCCCGGCTCACCTGCTGCGGGAAGTCCCGCGCTGGACAGCGTCAGCGTATAATCACCCGCCGAAAATCCATTGGCAAAGCCGAAACGCGCCGCCACGACAGTATAAGTACCCTCGGCAGGCAGTTCATAATTTTTGACCAGCGGCATCAGGCCGTCAGGACCATCGTCCATTTCGATCAGTGTCTCATTGCCCGGCCCGATCAGCAGCATATAACCATCCAGGCCGCCCGGCTCATCAAACACGCGCGTCATTTCCAGAGTGATCACATCGCCCTGCTGCCCGGCAAAAGTCCAGCGTTCTTCGGGCTGATCATCATTCAGCGTTCCGGTTACGCTCGCGCCATAACTCAGCGTATGTTCGCTGTCTACCGGCTGCTGTGGCAGTGAATCCGCCTCCAGCGTGACCGTCAGGCGATAATCCCCCACCTCGAAACCTTCCGCCTCTAAAAACCGGGTGGCAATGGCTAGATAGGTTCCGTCGGCGGGCAGTGTCACTTCCACCACCGAATTACGGATCACGCCGGGATCAATGTCGTCATGTTCGCCCAGGCGCGTCCCGTCCGCCGCCATCACCACGAGATACGGGTCCAGGTCCGACTCAATCGCATCGAGTGTGACCGAAATTTTCTGTCCGGCACGGCC
>JACRBK010000147.1 GCA_016234525.1 Chloroflexota bacterium | reverse complement strand
GTCCACAACAAGGCCGCGCCCGCAACCAGCATCAACGCTCCCAAAAACATCAACATCAAGCGGCGCATTACTGCCTCCTCTAATAGTTGATCGAAAGTTTTTAGTTATGAGTTCACAGTTTTCAGTTGACAGTGATCAGCGCAGGCTGGCAAGCACAGGTTCAAATCCCGTTGGCTGGCCATCACCCAAGATCGATAACTAAAAACAGTGAACGCTTATTCTCCCTGCTGGACACTGCTCACAATCGTTTCCCAATAGGTCGCATACACGCCCTGGTGATGGTTGCTCACGCTGTGCGGAGAAGTCCCGTTCAACACGGCGAGCGCATCCTCAATCCAGGTGACCATCTCACGCATGGCGGACTTCGTCGCGGCGGTCATCATCTGGTTCAGTTCTTCAGTCACGCTGTCAAGTTCATCGGGCGAATCGGTCAAGACGGCGATCACGGCTTCGCTGATGGTGTGCAGCAGCCGGTCCAGCGTCATTTCGCGGCTTTCAGACGCAGCAGGCGGGCGAACGCCGGTACGCAGCGCCGTGAGCAGCGACTGCCACGACGAATCGTAAACCGTGCCGGTGGGCAGGGTGTCGTCTGGCGCATACAGCAAATTGAGCACCGCCGCCACAAAGATCGCCTCTTCGTCCAGTTGCGAGGCGCGAGCCTGCTGAAGCAGGTCGAGCAAATTGCCGCGCCAGTCCGCCATTAAGTCGGACCGGACCAGCATCACGACCATGGTATTGCTAATAATCTGTTCAAGCTGCTCGGCAGTTAACACCCGCACCATTTTAATCCCCCCGCCTTATTCAACGCCGTCAAACAGGTCGTGTTCCATTGGCTCATGATCGCGCGGTTCTGGCCAGGCACGGGTGAAGTATTGGTGGCGGAAAACCAGGCGCATCAAACGATCCAGCGGATTTCTATTCGGACGCGGATTCAACTGGCTGGCATGGCAGCCCGACGCGGCATCCCACGCGCCGTGATAGGCGCTCACATCGACCTGGGCGTGGCTAGGAAGGTGGCGATCCAAAACTTCTTGCAGGTCCAGGTCTTTATTTTTCCCCAAATGGCGGGGATCATGACCACGCAAACGCTCCATCCACACCCGAACGAGCAGCCAGGCGCGGGGAAACGTATTGTAATACAGTTTGCTGGGGGAAAAAACTTGCAGCCCATTCGTCAACTGTTCGGGATACTGCGCCGGATCACCCGCCGCATGAAAAGCTTTGGTGGTGGTGCGGTGCATAAAAATATGATCGGGGTGTCCATAACCGCCATAGGGATCGAAGGTGACGATCACCTGGGGGCGCAGCCGCCGAATCTCCTGCACGATTCGCCCGATAACGGCAGTTTCATCGGCCTGCCACAAACAGTCAGGGTGATTATTTTCGGGCGTCCCCATCATGCCGCTGTCACGATAACCAAACGTGATCACGTCGTGAATGCCGAGCGTACTGGCGGCGCAGCGTAATTCGTTCAAACGCAGGTCAGCGACCGACCCGAACCCGTTGAGGTGTTCGGGGTCCACGGTGCCAACGTCGCCGTTAGTCGAACAAATGAGGGAAATATCAACGCCCTCTTGCGCATACCGCGCAATAGCCCCGCCCATCCCAAACGATTCATCGTCCGGGTGCGCAAAAGCGATCAACATACGCCGCGCTGCTGGCGGCTGGTTGGATTCAGACGGTGACTTCATCATCGATCCACTTCAAATATTCGCGCGATCCCATCACCACCGGCATTGCGATAATTTCGGGGGTGTCATAGGTGTGCATAGATTTCACCGCGTTCATCAGTTCGTCAAAGGCTTCGCTGCGGGTCTTGATCACCATCAAGACCTCTTCTTCTTCCTGAATTTCGCCCTTCCACAAAAACATTGATTCAACGGGAATCATGTTGACACACGCCGCCAGTTTGCTTTGCAACAGCCGCCGGGCGATCCGCCGGGCCTGTGCTGACGAAGAAGCCGTTACCAATACCACCAGATGATCATTCATGAAGCACTCCGTCCACGCCGTGAAAAAAAAGTCCATGCTTTTCCAGTGAGAAAAATTCTCTTCCCCCTGTCGTGCCAGATTATAGCACGCCCCGCGCCCGGTGATAAGCAGTATCTATTTACCCCCCACTCCCTGACCCGTCTCCCACGAGGGGATAAAGAACGAACCGATCACCATCACCATCTGCATGAACAATCTTTAATTCTATTGGTAAGTTATTAAAAAAGCTGGCATAATTGCCAAGCGAAACTTTAAGAGCGCTTAATCGTAATAGTATACGGTATTCGCTGCATTCAGGTTAATCATCATTCAGGCGGGGATTCTATGCACTTGCAATCTGTTGGCGTAGGCCGATCCACTGTAGATGCGCGCGCTATCTACGGAGCAGAAACACGCTTTGGTCGGGCCGCACACATCAACCGGCGTTATTTTATCGCTGGCGTGGTCGTGATCATGGCAGTAGGGCTGGTGATCCGGCTGTGGAACCTGGACGGGGCGAGTCTGTGGACTGACGAAGCACTGACCGCCTATCGTGCCGAAGCGCCTTTTCAGGAATCACTGGCTTCGATTATGGCAGCAGGCAACCAGACTCCGCTTTATTTCTGGTTTTTGCGCCTATTCCCCAACTCGACAGACACCCTGCTGCGCCTGCCATCGGCGATGTTAGGGTTGGCCGGGATCGGGCTGATGATGGCCACTGTCATGCGGCTGTACCAGGACCGCGAGATTACCCTGTGGGCCGGGGCGATGTTAGCCGTCAATCCGTTCCATATCTGGCTGTCGCGCACGGCGCGCCCTTACTCGATGTTGTTCGTTCTGTCGCTGTTGATCTGCTACTTCTTTTTGATGCTGCTGAGAGGCAATCGCAGCCGCGCGATCTGGATCGGATTTACGCTCAGCAGCATGTTAGCCTATTCCACCCATTTCACAGCAATAGCGCTGCCTGCCGCGCAGTACCTCCTGTTCGCTTTTATGCTGCGCCAGCAGTACAAACTGCTGCGGCGCTGGATGGCGGCTCAGGTCATCGCGGTGATTCCCGCGTTAGGGTGGGCTTACGTGGTGTTGAGCCAGCCGCTCAGCGTCGCGTCAGAATGGATTCCGCGCCCCGAACTGCGCGATCTGCCGCTCACCTTGTGGAATATGACGCTTGGTTATGATGGCCTGTTCGAATGGCACATGGTCCCCGGCCTGATGATCGTGACGATGGGGCTAATCTTCGGCTTTAATTATGCCGCCGAAGAACGCATGAAAAACCGCCGCGAATATTTCTGGATGTGGATGATTATCATCACGATCATCCCGGTTTTCCTGATGTCGCGCTTTTTCGTCTCGATCTATGTGGATCGTTACTTTACGCTGATTTTGCCCGCCGTGCTGTTGTTGATTATGCAGGGCTGGCTGAGTTTTTCGTGGCACTCGCGGCTGTTGTTCCGGCTGGCGATGCTGACGATAGTCATCACCGGGCTGTATACGGTCTTGTTCGCGTTTTACGCGGGCAGTTACCGGCGTGACGACTGGCGCAGCGTGGCGGAATATGTCGCGGAGCGGTATGAGCCGGGTGATACGATCTTGCTCGAACGCGACAATACGACCAAAGTTTTCGCGCGTTATTATGCGCAAATGCCCGACGCGCATCCTGATCCGCGCCTGGCGCAGCTTTGGAACCTGCCCGACACCAGCGACTTAGAACGCACCTCAGCGCGTGTGTGGGTGATCTACCGCAACCCAAACGAGGACGTTCACCGTATGGGCCAGATGCCGGACTTTGATCCGTTTAATCCTCACTTAAGCAAGATGGGTGAATGGTTGAGCGTGCGCGAAGATCAATTGGTGGAGCGGCGCACCTTTCATGGCGTGGTAATCTTATTAATCGATCCGCAGGCGGCGAGTGTTGCCGCCCAGCCGTAAAAAACAAGCTGTCAGCAATCAGCCTTCAGCTTTCAGCAAAAACAGCCTCAGCCCTCTAAACCTTCTCTCAGCATTTTCCCCTCTCCACTGCGCTAGTGAAGAGGGGAAAAACCGGGCGCAGCAAGCGGCGCCCCTACAAAAACACGGTTGGAGAGGGGGTAGGGGTGAGGCCGTTTTTGACTTTTACCCTCAACCTAACCTGATTATTTTCTCAAAGCACATTGCCTCGCCCCTACGAAGTAAACGTGACCAGTATCTCCTTATTCGCGGATGATAATTTGCGCCTGCCGCAGCATCTCGTCGGTGATCTCATAGCCCATCGCTTCGGCGGCCTTAAGATTCAATGAGAGGAACAGTTCGGCTGTCTCAACGGGCAGATCACCGGGCTGTGTTCCGGTGAAGATTTGATCCGCCAACCGCGAGGCCTGCTTGCCTGATTCCCTGGGGTTATAACTGTACGACGACAGAATACCCCCCTCTACATGCGAGAGCGTCGAGGCCGAAGTGGGCAGGCCGAGTTCGGCAGCTTTAGCCGCCCAGGCCGTGAACAACGATCCAACCAGTGAGTCGGAGGGCAGGAAGATCGCGTCAATGTCTTCGGGAAGGTTATCAATCAACGCCTGTACAGCGTCGGCGTCGGGGGTTTCGACTAACACCAGTTCCAATTCCAGCGTTTCGGCTGCCGGTTTCATAGCTTCAATCGACTGGACCGGGCTTTGATCGGCTGGGTTGTAAGGCAGTAGAATACGTTTGGCGTCCGGGGCCAGTGTATGCAGCCATTCCAGGCGGCGCGCTTCGCCCTGTCCGGTCATAATGCCGGTCAGGTTGGCGCCGGGTTGTTTGAGATCGGTGACGATCCCCGCAGCAACGGGATCAGTAACCGGCACGAACACCACCGGGATTTTATTGTCTACGGTCAATTTTTGAGCCGCTACCGCGACCGGGGTCGCCAGCGCAACAATGAGGTCTACTTTTTGATCAATATATTTCTGGAGGGTCGCGTCAATGGCGTCACGCGCGATGGGTCCATCATACAAAATAGTAAGGTTTTCGCCTTCGATATAGCCCTTCTCGGCCATGCCTTCTTTAAATCCTGTGACGACTGATTCGAGGACCGGGGCTATGTTTACAATCGCAACGGTATAGTGCTTGTCCTCTTTTTCTTCATCGTCTCCATTCAACATCACCAGCAATCCGATAATTGCTGCCACGACAACGATTCCCAAGATCAGGACAATTAACTTTTTATTCTGCAACACAAGATTTTCCTTTCCAAAGTCTCATCAACGGCGAATACCTCCTCTTCCCAACTCTAGCCCAATGAAGTACCGCAATCCCTTACTTTTCCCTAATATCACTATGGCATCAAAAGGAGGTTAAGTCAAGCGAAAGACGTAAATTTTTCTATGATTTGTTCTTTTTGCCGATTGCCGGTAGACAGGAGAAAAAACGAGCGCAGCCGCGCCGCGCCCCTACAATATTGTTTTTGACTGAGGCTGGATGTTGAATACTGAATGCTATTTTTTACCCGGTGGTCTTGAGGCCCGCCGCGATGCCGTTCACCGTCTCCATAACCGCCCCTAACAGCGCGGTATATTCCGGCGCAGCGGGATCAGCCTGCCGCAGATCGCGCAGCAGTGCCACCTGGATAAAGTTCAGCGGGTCTACATAGGGATTGCGCCGGTCGATGGATCGGCGCATGACGGGGTTTTTGCTTAGCAGCGCCTCCTGCCCGGTGATCAGGCCGATATAGTGACAGGCGCGCGTGTGTTCATCGGTGATGCGGCCCAAGATGGCCGCCCGCAGCGTGTCATCCGCCACCAGCCCGGCGTACTGCTGCGCGATCCCCATATCGGCTTTAGCGAGATCAAGCTCGACGTTATCGATCAGCGCCGCGAAAAACGGCCATCCCTGGTACATCGATTGCAGCCGTTCCAGGCCCGCGCCGTTGCAGTCGTCTTTTTGGCAGTAGACTTCAAACGCCTGCCCGACTCCGAACCAACTGGGGATGATCGCCCGGCTTTGCATCCACGAAAACACCCAGGGAATCGCGCGCACCTGCTCGAATCCTCCCTGCCCGCGTTTCGCCGGGCGAGAGCCGATGGGCATGGCGGAAAGTTCGTTCAACGGGGTGGCCGCGCGCCAATAATCCAGAAAACCGGGCGTTTCATACACCAGATCGCGGTAAGCGGCGTGTCCGGCGGCGGAAAGGCGCTCCATCACGTCCACCCATTCGGGCGGGATCACCAGGGCGACCGGGGCCAGCGTCGAGAGTAACACGGCGTGGCACACCTGATGCAGATGCCGCCGCCCGATCTCGGCATTGCTGTAGCGGTAGGCGATCACTTCGCCCTGCTCGGTGATCTTGATCCGGCCCTGATTGGCCTGGGGCGGATGCGCTAAAATCGCCCGGTTCGCGGGTCCGCCGCCGCGCCCGATGCTGCCGCCGCGCCCATGAAACAATTCCAGGCCGATCCCACGCTCTAAACACACCTGCCCTAAATGCTGCTGCGCGGCATACAGCCCCCAGTTTGAGGCCAGATAACCGCCGTCTTTGCCGCTGTCGGAATAGCCAATCATGATCTGCTGACGCAGCCCACGCGCCTGTAAATAGGCGAAATATTCCGGCAGATCGAATAACGTGGTCATGATTTCCGGCGCGTGGCGCAGATCGTCCACTGTCTCGAACAATGGCACAATATCCACCTGCCCCTCGATGCCAACGGCGTGCGCCAGCAGTTGCAGCGTCAATACATCACTGGGCGCGGTACACATGCTGGCGATCACCGTATCGATACACGCCGGGCCGTACTGCGCATGGGCCGCCGCGATCATGCGCCAGGTGGCGATCACCTGAGTCGTCGTCTCTGAGAAGGTCGATTCCGCCGGGAACAATGGGCGCAGATTGATGATCTCACACAATAACTGGCGCTGTTTTTCGTCTTCCGGCTCGTTCAAATAATCGGCGCAGATCTGGTACGCCGCCAGAACTTCGGCCACCGCTGCCGCGTGCAGCCGCGCATCCTGCCGGATTTCCAGCGGAACGAGGTGCAGCCCGAATAATCGAATTTTCTGGATCAGCCGGTCTAAGGCGCCACCCGCTGCGCGTGATCCGCCTCCCGCGCGCAGGCCATCCGCGATCAGCCGCAGATCGGCGAGCAGATCATCACTCGTGCGGTAGCCGTCCGCGTCGAGCCGCTGCGCGATCCGGTCCAGCGCTTCGCGGTAAAGTTCGCCGGGATAACGCGGATCGGCATGATCACGCAGCAGGGACTCGCGCACGTTGTCCGGCAGGGGCCAATCATGGGTGGATTGGGTGAGGTGTTCGCGCAGAAAAGTGATCTCATCCAGGTACACGCGCCGCGCCGCCGCCCGCAGCGAACGCAGCGTTTGCAGAGTAACTTCGGGCGTGACGTGTGGGTGTCCATCCCGATCTCCACCGATCCACGAGGCATACTGTACCAGCGGCGGCAGATCGGACCAATCGTGATCGGGATAATACACACGCAGCGCCGCGCGTAGATCGGCCATTACATCCAGCGCCACGTCCATGATCACCGACGTGAAAAAGTAGATGCCGAACTCCACCTCATCGGCGACGGTAGCGCGCGCGTGGCGGGTGGGATTGGTCTGCCATAATTCCTCAATTTCTTCCGCTAACGCCGCCGCCAAAACGGCTTGTTCGCGGGGAAGCAGGTCTTCGCGGTCCTGGCGGCACATGATCTGCGCGATATGGCGCTGTTTTACCAGGACTTCCCGGCGTTTGGCTTCGGTAGGGTGCGCCGTCATCACCAGCCGGAGGCGCATCTGGCCCAGCGCGCTGCGCACATCTTCCGGCGTGATGCCTGCCGTGTGCAGTGCTGCCACCGCGCTTTCAATCGATTCGTCCGGCACCCCCTGGCGCTCGCGCTGGCGTAAGACGCGAATCCGCTGCTGATCTTCCGCGATGTTGGTCAGTTGAAAAAAGTTGCCGAACGCTTTGATCAACACCCGGCGCTGTTCCAGGTCCAGTCCGGTGATGATCTGCGTCAGCGTCTCGTGCGCCGCCTGATCTCCTCCCCGGCGGGCTTTCGCGGCAGCGCGCACCCGCTCTACCGTCTCGAATGCAGACTCGCCGTGCTGCTCACGGATCACCGTGCCGAGCAGATCGCCCAACAAGTGAATATCGGCGCTGAGCGATTGGGTGAGATCGGGGTTGGTGGTCATAAGATAACCTCACATAAAAACCGCGCATCCGGTCAAAAGCGGCCTCACCCCCTCTACCCCCTCTCTCCACTACACTTCGCTGGTAGAGAGGGGAAAAACAGGGCGCAGCAAGCTGCGCCCCTACAACGGGAGCGCGCTTCCCCCTTTCTCTGCGTAGCGGGGAAAGGGGGTCAGGGGGATAGGGGTAAATCTTGGGCAGGGCAATGCACTTTGAGAAAATAATCTGGTAATGTTGAGGGGAGAAGTCAAAAGCGACCTCACCCCCTACCCCCTCTCCAACCCAGTTGGAGAGGGGACCGCAGCCGAGCAGGTTTGTGTAGGGGCGCCGCTTGCCGCGCCCTGCTTTTGGCTGCATCACCTGATTAAATGGTAAAAGTGCATAGCCCTGCCCCTACAAAACACGATCTCGCTTTTGCTGATCGCTGAAAGCCGACGGCTGACAGCTTCCTTACATCACCGGGTTGACCGTCACCTGATTTATCCCGGCTCCGATGGTGGTGGGGAGCAGATCGGACGCGGCCAGGTCCATGATATTCGCTTCGACGAGCACCGTCTGCGCCGGATCGGTGAGCGTGCCGCTGACGACGGCTTCGACAAATGCATTCAGGTTCGGAATCTGGCTGAACATCAAAGTCGTGCCGTCGGCGCTGACGCCCATCCTGCCGATAGCATACGCATCGGCAGCATAGAGCGGAGTATCAATGCCCGTTGTGAGATCAAGCTGTTGGATCGTGACGGCAAACAACGGCAGCGTGGAGGGAGTCATCGCGCCAATCGCTTCCCCGACTTTCTGCTGATCTTCGGCAGATGCGGGGAAAATTTGCCCGGTGTCGGTGCGCGTGCTGTAGATCAAGCTGGTGTTTGATCCCCAGATCACCTGGCTGACTCCCGGCGCGCTGACGACTGGAATGTTTGTTTTGGTCGCCAGATCAACCGTGACCAACGATTCCCCGCCCAGTTCAACGTAGGAGTTTGGGTAACTAATCCCGGCGACCCGTGTGCCATCGGGCGAAACGCGCGCCCAGGCCAGATTATTGCCGAGCGGCGTATCGGTGTTGGTGGCAAAGTCGAGCAGCGCCGTACCGACCCCGGTGCAGTTCTGGCTGTGGACTAATCCGAACGGGGTAAGCGCCAATATCTGGTTACTCACGCCGGGGCCGCCCTGGCTCTCGGTCCAGTAGCGCCAATCCGCCGGGATCGACGACCCGCCGCCGCAGCCGACGCCTAACACATAACTGCCGATCATCACCGGGGCTGCACCGGGCGTGGGTGATACTGTCATCACGTTTATCACGGCTCCGCCTGTCCCCTGCGTCTCCACGAATTCACCCGACGCCACGCCGAAAAGAATCTGTCCATCTGCCGTAAAACTGACCGGCAGTGTGCTTTCTACCGGCTTGATCAGTTCGGTAAAGGTCTGGTCCTGGCGGTTGAAGATCGCCAGCGCGGCTTTATATTCGGCATCAAAGCCCATAAAGGCCAGCACCGAACCGTCCGCATTCCACACCAGAGAACTGTAACGCTCGTACATATCCACGCCAGTGGTCGGCCCCACATAATCGGCCACTTC
>JACRBK010000142.1 GCA_016234525.1 Chloroflexota bacterium | reverse complement strand
CCCCTGTTCCCTCTCCACTTCGTAGAGAGGGGGAGAATCATCCGGTGGGGCGATTTCTTGCTGCGCCCAAGCCTGCTCCCCCTGTTCTTCATATAAAGGGGGAACGTCCACACCGGCTCCCCCCTCTCCATTCCATGGAGAGGGGTCGGGGGTGAGGCTCGTCGGATTCTCATAATCGCCGGGATCGGCGTCAAAATCGGAAGGGAGGTGATTATCAGTCATGATTTTTAGCCAACCGGGATATTGCCCGCCCATACTTTATAAATGTAAAAGGTACCCTCAGTGTAACCGCCATTCGGAATCCGAACCTGATAACGGTACAGCAGCAGTTCGCCACCGGGGAACAGGGTGCTAAGATACGCTTCGGTTTCCATATCGTCTGAATGGTACATCACCATCAGCGGTTTAGCCGGATCATACTCGTGGACTGTCCTCTGGTTACGCTCGATGGCCGAAACCAGTTCGTTACGGTTCGACAGGCCGTTCGGCCAGCGCACATCACCCGCCATCGCGCCTAAAATGCGGTGATCCAGCCAATGAGGATAGGCGACCACAAACGCATTGCCATAACTGCCTTCGCCCTGCGCGAATTCTTCGAGCGGCTGCGCGATCTGGTGATACGGCTTCCAGCTATAAATATAGACTGTTGGATAATCATCAAAGAAAATATCCCAGTCGGGCCGGATGCCGTACCCTAACAGGCTGCCCAAAATCACCACGCCCGCCAGCCCGCCCAACGAGACGCGCCATACCTGCCAGCGCAGCCGGTCCAACTGCCACAGCAGCACCCCCAATGGCAGCGCCGCCAGCATAAAGATCGGCGGAATGGTGCCGCTGCCGCGCGTAAAACTGGGATTCTCGATGACATAGGCAATTGTCATGGCCGAAGGCAGCAGCATCACGATCACCCCGGCGGGCAGCAGCCACCACACGGGATCACGCCGCCGCGCCGCCCAGATGATCCAGACGAGGCCGCCCAAAATCAACAGGCCGCCCGCGACGTTATCCAGGGCCGGGGCGCTGTGAGGATTACTGATCCACGCGCCGTCGCCTTCCCAGTGATACATGCGCAGCGCCTTTTTATAATTGTCGACAAAGACATCACGTTTGTCCCAAAAACGATCCACCTGTTCTTTGAGCGTCGGCTCATACGCGATCACTTCGCCGGTTTCGGGGTCGGTTTTCCAGAAGGCTTCTTCGCCAAACAGACGGCCCCGCGTGCGGTTCCAGAACTCATCCGAATAAATCTGGCTGTAGTGATACATGGGGATATACAGCGCAAAGGTGATCACCACTGCCGCCAATAATCCGCCACCGTGCTGTAACAGCCGATCCGACCGGCGCGCCCGGACGATCAGCGCCAGTACGCTGAACCAGGCCATCGCCAGCAGCGGTAGAATCTGGTTAAGCGCGTCGCCCCATTCGCGCGGGCGTTGGAAGCGCGACTGTTCTAACACCTGGGCCACATACCAGAGAATCAACAGCGGGGCCACCGTCAGCGCCGCGAAACCGAGGCCGTCCAGCAGCAGCGTCACCAGATCGCGCGGCTTGCGGATTCCGCCCACAATGACCAGCCCGACGCCGAACACCACCAAAATCGGCAGCATCCGGTTGGCCTGATAGAGATAGGTCCCTGCCCCCAACACGGCCCCTAACGCCAGATAATCACGCATCCGGTTATGGCGCATGGCCCGCGCCAAAAAGCCGATCACCAGCGCGGTCGTCAGCGGAGTCAGCACGATCCGCAGCCCCATGCGTGATAACATCACATGCCACGAATTGATCGCCACCAACCCGGCCAAGGCCACACCGATCCAGCTTCCTAAACGGCGGCGTTCGGCGGTTTCGTTCCCGATCACCTGCTGCGCCATCCACCATAGTACCGGCAGGGTGACAATACCTTCAAGCGCTGTCGCCAGTTTAAGCGCGTCAAACGTGAAACCCACGCCGAACACTTCGGCAATAAACGCGACCAGATACATCTGGAAAGCTTCGCGCCCGCCGTTGTTGGCAAAAAATACCGCGTGATACCCTTCGCTGACGCGGATCGCGTCCAGCAGTTTTTCAATATGATCACTCGTCATCTCTGGCGGGGAAGCATCGAGATTGTGCAGGCGGAAATAAGCGCCTAATGCCGTCACACCGAGCAGCGCGATCACCGGCCAGGAGAGGCGCACCCGCCGCACCCAGCCCCATTTCACCTCAGTGAACGCCAACACTTTCAAGCGTTCCGGCAGGCGGCGCACATCCGCCCCCAGAATCAGCAGCCACAGCCCGATGCTCAGCAGCCAGGCCCACGCGCCGCTCGGAGTGATCACCACATCGACCACATGATCCGCCGAATCGCGGGCCACGTTCAGCCGGTAAGTCCACGCCGACAGCAGCAGCGCCAGCGGAATCAACAGCAAATGGTAACGATAGGCATCGAGCCACCCGCCGGAACTTTTAGGGGCGGTGATTGTTGCGCTTTGAGAACCGCCTGCTTTGTTTGCTTGCGATTCCGAAAGAACGGCCTCACCCCTTGATCCCCTCTCCAACAGAGTTGGAGAGGGGGCCGTTCCCCTTAATTCTTCTGTCTGCGGAAAAAGAGCCGTTGTAGGGGCGCTGCTTGCCGCGCCCTGGTTTTTATCCGGCTCGGTCATCCCGATCACCATCTCCAGCCAGATCACCCCGGCCAGCAAACCCAACAGCGCTGCCGCGTATAGGGGCAGATCAACGAACGTGGCGATCAGCAGCAGGATCAGAGTCAGCGGGACCAGCGCGGCCACCCAGATCAGGGACAGATCGTTGCGGTGAAAGCGCGCCCACAACCACCGGTTCAGGCGCGGCAGTTTGCCCGCCCACCAGCGGCGCGATTGGACCAGCTCTAACATGATCCACAGCGCGCCCGCCCACAAAAACCACTTTTCCGCCCCGTCAATATCGCGCGAGAACCGTTTGATCGGGTCAAACGCGGCGTCGCGCAGCACCGTTCCGCCGCGCACCGCCAGGATCACGATCACACCGAGCAGCACCGCCGCCGCCAGAATCAGCCAGTCCGTGATCGAGCGCGCTGCCGTTTCTGGCGCTTCTTCGGTCAGGGCTTCGATCCGTGTTTCAACCTGTGTTGCGGCGGATTCCGGCACGAATTCAGAGCCTTCGGCTTCCGCGACTTCTCCTGCCGGTTCGGGCGCTTCGGTCTCCGGCGCTGGCGCAGCCGTCGGGATCGGCGGGGTTTCCTCGTCGGGATCGTGCGTCAGCACGCGCCAGAACAGCCGCCCGGTTTGCGCAGGCCGCCAGATCAAATATCGTAACGCCTGGGCCAGCGTCAGGTTTTCAAAAACCACCGT
>JACRBK010000141.1 GCA_016234525.1 Chloroflexota bacterium | reverse complement strand
CTCCATTTCGCCAAAACCACCTAAAGCGCCGCTGTCGTTATAGACCTGAATCGAGTCTCCTCGGCAGCCGGGGAGTGATCCGGGTTCGTCAATGTAATAAGCGGCGGGATTGCTGGTAAAACTGCGTACCATCAGGTACGCCCGATCCTGGTCCAATGTATTAAAATAGGCCATGCGCCCGAAGGTATGCGCGGCCCGGTAGCCCATTTTATAACGGCGCTGCCCGGTGATATGCACGCGCACATGGTTGGTGTGAATTTCCTGGCCGCTGCCGACTGGCTCATAATAATCGTGCCATTCAACCTGGGGTGATGCCGGAATCAAGATCATGCCGCCGGGGTTAAGCTGGATCAGATTCCAGGCGGCGCTCATGCTCCCATCTGGCTGCGGTTGGGAAAGCACCATGCTTTCTTCATACCCGGCGAAGGTGACACCGTCCAGCAGTTCAGCATGGCGTGTCGTCTGGTGGAGTGGGTCTTGAGCCGGGCGCAGAGTCAGTGCCATTTCCAGGGTTTTGGCTCCTGAAGCGGTGTTGTAGGCGTGCAGCACGGCGGTCTGCGTCAGCCGCCGTTCGGCAGGGTCGTTTTCTTGCAGGTTATAGTGGCCGGGATCCATCGCGGGCTGAATGGCGTAGGTTTCGTCAAAGTGAAAACGATCCTGGACGTTATACTGCACTTCCGGCGCGATCCACCAGCGCGCGCCGCCCAGTCCCGTCCCGCCGGAAGCGACCAGATCGGCGAAGGCTTGTTCGTTCGCAAAGGCGCTGTTAAGCCAGCCCAGGCTGGGGCTGTCGTCCGATAAAAACGGCCCTAATACACGCGCCCCGATGAGCGTGATCACAATCTTCGCCCCCTGTTGAAGTGGGAGAACGCTGTAGGGGAGATGGTGAGTTTCCAGCCGGTTGATAACCTGCCGGTAGGTGATTTGATGATTCATGCTGACTCCTGCCAGTGACTGAGAACGCTCTCAGAATTATAACGCGCTGTTTCAAAAATCAACTGTATTCGATTACTCTATCCGCTCGGCCTATTGACAGCTTTTGCCGGTTCGCTTTATACTATTTAATATTCTGGGAGCGCTCTCAGAATCCTGATCCGAGTCTGAAATGATTCAGATTTTATCTGCACAGACCATAATTTTTTGAGCGGAGATCTCATGCGCTACGGTTATTTTGATGATGAACACTGCGAATATGTCATTACACAGCCCGACACCCCCTTGCCCTGGATCAATTACCTGGGCAGTGAGGCCTACTTTGGGTTGATCTCTAATACGGCAGGCGGTTATTCCTTTTATCGTGATGCCCGGCTGCGCCGGCTGACGCGCTATCGATATAACAATGTCCCGCTGGATGACGGCGGACGTTATATTTATGTGCGCGACGATCAGACCGGCGACTATTGGTCGCCGTCCTGGCAGCCCACCCGCCGCGCGCTCGATCAATACGAATGCCATCACGGTTTGGGTTACACGACGATCCAATCGAGCCTGCACGAGATCGAAACCACCACCCGCTATTTTGTCCCCTTGAGCGAAAATCTGGAAATCTGGCAGTGTGAAGTGACGAACCGGCGTAACGCGCCGGTTTCGCTTTCGATCTTTGCCAGCGTCGAGTTCTGCCTGTGGGACGCCCACGACGATACAACCAATTTCCAGCGTAATTTCAGTACCGGGCAGGTAGAAATCGTAGACGGCGTGATCTACCACAAGACCGAATACCGTGAGCGGCGCGATCATTATGCTTATTTCGCTTGCTCTGAACCGCTGGCGGGATTCGATACACAGCGCGAAGCCTTTTTGGGGCCATATCGTGGTTGGAACGAACCGGCGGCAGTAGAGGCGGGCCAGTGTACCTATTCTGAGGCTCACGGTTGGTCGCCGATTGGCGCACTGCAAGTCAAACTTAACCTGCTGCCCGGCGAAAGCCGCACTGTGATCTTTTTGTTGGGCTACCACGAAAACCCTAAAGATCAGAAATTCGATCCGCCAGGATCGCAGATTATCAACAAACGCACGGTCAAGCCCGTGATCGAGTGGTATAAAGACCCAGCGCACGTGAATGCCGCGTTTGAAGCGCTGGCGATCTATTGGCGTGACCTGCTCAACCGTTTTCAGGTCAATACGCCGGATGTGCATACAAACCGGATGGTGAATATCTGGAACGCCTACCAGAATATGATCACGTTCAATATGTCGCGTTCAGCCTCCTATTATGAATCTGGGGTCGGGCGCGGCATGGGTTTCCGTGATTCCAACCAGGACTTACTCGGTTTTGTCCACATGATTCCGGCCCGCGCCCGCGAGCGTATTCTCGATCTCGCCGCGACCCAGTTGGAAAGCGGCGGCGCATATCACCAGTATCAGACGCTCACCAAACGCGGCAACGATTCGGTGGGCAGCAACTTCAATGATGACCCGCTGTGGCTGATCCTCGGCACGGCGGCCTATCTCAAAGAGACGGGCGATTGGGGCATTCTTGACGAAAAAGTGCAGTATGAAAACCAACCCGGCTCTGAGCAGCCGCTCTATAACCACCTTCAGCGCAGTGCACGTTATACGCTGGATCGTTTGGGGCCGCATGGCCTGCCGCTGATCGGGCGCGCTGACTGGAATGACTGTCTGAATCTGAACACCTTCTCCGAAACACCGGGCGAATCATTCCAGACTACGACCAACAAAGATGGCAAAGTGGCCGAATCGGTGTTTATCGGCGGGCTGTTTGTATTGGCGGCAAACGAGTTGGCGGCGATTGCTGACCGGCGCAGCCTGACCGGTGAAGCACAGAGTTATCGCGCCGCCGCGCAGCAGATCGAAGCGACGGTACGCCAGCACGGTTGGGATGGCGAGTGGTTCATGCGCGCGTATGACGACTTCAGCCACAAAGTTGGCTCTCACGAGTGCGCCG
>JACRBK010000140.1 GCA_016234525.1 Chloroflexota bacterium | reverse complement strand
TGCATATATACACGCCCCGGCCCGGTCAGATCGACTACCAGCCCTTCGCCACTGAGCAAGGTCGAACGCACGCCGCCCACAGGCCGCACCTGGAAGCCCATGCCCTCAGAAAATGACACCAGATGCCCGGTATCGACCGTGTACCGTTGGCCGGGGGCCAGGTCTACCGGGTGAATCGCGCCATAACTGCTCAAGAATAACAACCCCACGCCGCGCGCCCGCAGCATGATCAGCCCTTCAGAGGCAAAAAAGGTCCGCGCGCCGCCCCACCGGGTGTCAATGTCAACCCCCATCGATGAAGCAACAAAGGATCCGCTCTGGACCAACAGCGACTCGTTGCGCATTTCCAGCACCATCATATCGCCAGGCATGGTCGGCGCCAGATTGATCTGTCCTCCAAAATCGGGAGCCTGAAACACGTTGATAAAAAAACTTTCGCCGCCCAACAGCGACCGCGACAGGCTGCGCAGCAAGCCGCCTTCCAGCCGGGTTTTGAGCGTAACGCCTTCGGTCATGCTGACCATCGACCCTGAATCCACGCGGATTTCTTCCAACGGTTCCAGGTCTACAATCGCCATTGAATAGGAGGGACGGTACAACACTTCGGCGTGCATGGGGTTAACTCCTTATGATCTCGCACGGGTCTTGTTTGGATCAAGCCGTTTTGAGCCAAAATGTCTCTGAGTAAGTATATAACTAGAGATAGGGACTTAAGCAACTTTAATGTTCAGCTAAAACCCCATTTAGAATGGGGGGGTATGCTGCGTCTTGTACCTGCCCCAAAACGGTGTATCCCCCAAAAGACTGGGGGGAGACGCCTGAGGATAGGGCGGGTATGATAATCACGGATAAGAGTGGACAGGATAGAACAAAAGTGCTAAAATCTCACTATCTGCCGGTGTCAAATTCACCCAGTGGGGGGCGAAGGAGGCCGAATGCCATGCACCATCCGTCGATGATACTCGTTTGCCATGCTGCCGATGGGCATTTCGCCGACGGCGACCGCAGCGCGGTTCGCCACCTTTTGGAACACTCAACGACTATCGCAGCCATTGAACCCTGCGGCCCGGAACGGTATGCCATCACCTGTGGTGACGGTGGGCAGTTAGCCGTTTATATGCCGGGACTGGAAAACCACCGCTCATTTCATCGTATCGAATTAAGTCTTTTATCGAACCTGACGCAAGATATGCTCGACCTGGTGTTTGATTTGATGGCGGCGGGCGGTTTTGGATTGGTGAAAGACCTGGATGATCCTCACTTTATCGTGACTCAACCGCAGCAGGTCGGATACTTCCCCTGGCTGCCAGAGCCGCCGCTGTTAGTGCGCAGTTCGCACGATTTGGGTTACTCTATCGGACAGGGCTACTCCTAAAATTTTCATTCCGGTTGGGAGCATTACCCGACGGAGATCAGGGGCGAGCGATAAACTCGCCCCTGATTATTGGTGACAACCCTGAATTTATGGTGTCAGGCGGTGCAGATCGCGCGGGAATAAGGTGGTTTCACGGACGTTCTGCGCTCCAACCAACTGGGCAACCCATCGTTCCAGACCAATCGCACAGCCTCCATGCGGGGGCATCCCATATTTAAATGCTTCCAGATACCCGGCCAGGGGTTCACTCTCCATGCGTTTCGCCGCTAACACAGCCAGGTAATCATCATAGAGGTGCAGCCGCTGCCCACCCGTAACCAGTTCCAGACCGCGAAACAATAAGTCGAAACTGTTGGAATAAGTGGGTCGAGAGGGGTTGGGATGAGTGTAAAATGGGCGTTTGCTCATCGGGTAGCCCTCGACGAACAAAAAATCACTGCCATATTCGCGCAGCGCCCACTGCCCCAACCATATCTCATGAGCCGGTGCGAGATCGGGCTCGCCGCGTACATCTTCGCCAGTAGCCTTGGAGAGCATATCCTGAGCGTCGGAAAAGAAAACACACGGAATCTTCTCTGGAACCTGGGGCAAGGCCACGTTCAACACGGCCAGAACATCTGCCGCTTCGGTCTGGATCGTGTTGATCATCGTGGTAAGGACCTGCGTCAGAACAGCCATCACCTCATGGTGATCACGAATGAAGCCCATTTCCAGATCGAGCGAAACGTACTCATTCAAATGACGAGTGGTGGCGTGTGGCTCGGCGCGAAAGACCGGGCCGACTTCAAACACGCGCTCAAACACCCCTACCATAATCTGCTTATAAAGCTGCGGGCTCTGCGCCAGATAGGCGGTTCTGCCGAAATAGTCCAGCGCAAAAACATTCGCTCCACTTTCGGACGCCGAGGAGATGATCTTGGGGGTTTGGATTTCAACAAAGCCTAATGCGCCTAAAGCGGCCCGAAAGCCAGCCATAGATGCTGACGCCAGCCGGAACAACGCGCGGTGATAAGGATGGCGCAGGGTGAGCGATGCATGATCCAGAATGGTGGGTAGATGGGCTTTGAGCCGGGGACGAAAAAGATCAATAGGCGGGGGTTCGCTGGGTTGGGCGAGCAGTTCAAACACCGGGTGATGGATTTCTATCCCCCCTGGCGCTTGAGGTTCGGCTACCACGAGGCCCTCAACGATTAACACCGACTCGTGGTAAAACTGCTCTAGCTGAATGATACTGTCCGGATCGTCGATCACGATCTGGGCCAGTCCCTTGCTATCACGCAAGACCAAAAAACACACACTGCTCAGCTTTCGCAAGCGGTGCAGCCAACCGGCGAGCCGGACACGCTCGCCCACATGCTGTACTAACTCGGTACTCCAGATACGGTCCATTAGGGCACCTCCGATCAATAACGCCTCCCCTTATTTGCAGACGAAGGAGGCGCTCGTTCGTGGTGCCACTGCAATTCGCCGCGTCCAGTCCGAGGACAGCGGCCTTGTCGAAGCCCGCTAACGGGGGCAAACCGTCAGAGCTTACTCACCAGAAGATCTGGCTTTTTTCTCTGCACTCAGGAGTGTCTGTTCACAGGGGCAAGAGGCTGCATTTCCAGCACCAGCAGCTTTCTGGACTCCGGCAAAATCCTGCTAATTTTCTCCATCAGCGCTTATGAGGGACAGAGTACCATAGAACAAGCGGGGGTGTCAATCTCTGGCGGCTCAGCGAACCCCGTAGGGTAAACAAAACAGCGGACCTGGGATGGTCCGCCGTTTTGATGAAGTTCGTTTGTTAGCCAGTTTACTTGGCGTAGTCTACCGCGCGCGTTTCGCGGATAATCGTCACTTTGATCTGGCCGGGATACTGCATGGATTCTTCAATGCGCTTGGAGATGTCACGAGCCAATCGCATCGCTGCCAGGTCGTCAATCTCTTCGGGCTTGACCATGATACGCACTTCGCGCCCGGCTTGCAGCGCGTAACTTTGCTCGACGCCCGGAAATTCTTTGGCGATGTCTTCCAGGGCCTTCACGCGCTTGATATAGGTATCCAGGCTTTCACGCCGCGCCCCCGGACGCGCTCCAGAGATCGCATCAGCGGCTTCGACGATCAGCGACTCGACATATTCTTGCTCGATTTCGTGATGATGCGAAGCGATGGAGTTGACAATACGCTCTGGCACCCCATAACGTTTGGCAAAATCAGCCCCGATCTGGGCATGAGTGCCTTCGATCTCATGGTCAATCGCTTTGCCAATGTCGTGCAGCAGCCCGCCCGCCTTGGCAATCGAGACATCAGCACCCAGTTCGGCAGCGATCATGCCCGCGATATGGGCCGTTTCGATGGCGTGGGCAAGCTGATTCTGCCCATAGCTGGTGCGGAACTTGAGCCGCCCCAACAGTTTAATAACTTCATTGTGCAGGCCAGGAACGCCCGCTTCATAGGCGGCGCGTTCGCCTTCTTCGCGGATGGTACGTTCGACATCTTTACGGGCATCCGCCACCAGTTTTTCGATGCGGGCCGGGTGAATACGCCCATCCAGCACCAATTTTTCCAGCGAGCGTTTTGCCACCTCACGCCGGACCGGATCAAAGCTCGAAATCGTCACGGCTTCGGGGGTATCATCCACCACCACATCCACGCCGGTCGCCTGTTCAAATGAACGGATATTACGCCCGTTACGGCCAATGATGCGGCCTTTCATTTCGTCGGACGGCAGTGGGACCACGCTCACCGCGATCTCGTTGACGTGTTCTGAGGCGATCCGCTGAATCGCCAGGGCGATAATGTCTCTGGCGCGGTTGTCCGCCTCGATCTTGATCTCTTCTTCCACCTCGCGGATACGGCGGGCCATGTCCTGGCGCGCATCCGCTTCGACCATGTTCAGCAGTTCGCTGCGGGCATCATCACGTGTCATTTCGGCGACCCGCTCTAAGACCGCTTTTTGTTCTTCGTACATGGTTTGCAGTTCGTTCTGCCGCTTGTCGATCTTACTCTGACGTTTGCTGAGGTTTTGATCACGCAGTTCGATCTTCTCAAAACGCGAGTCAAGGTCTTCACGGCGTTTCTGCAAACGATCACTTTCACGTTCTAATTCAATTCGGCGTTTCTTGGCGTTTTCTTCCGCATCGCGTTGAAGGCGCAGCGCTTCGTCTTTGGCTTCGACCACAGTCTTTTGAGCCAAAGATTGCGCCTCTTTGGTGATTCGAGCGGCTTCTTGTTCAGCCAGGGCGATCCGGTTTTTCTCCTGCGAGCGTTCATACAGGATATACACCGCCACACCCAGGCCCACGCCAATCGCCAGGCCAACCAGGGCCAGCACGATTTCCATGGCGTTCTACTCCTCGTCTGTTGGATGATCTATAAAATAATCAGGTTGTTCGTCTTCAAGTTCATGTATCAACTGGTCAATGACTGCTCGGACGATGTCATATTCAAATCCACGTCGCACCAGGAAAGCGCCGATCTTTTGGCGGAAGTCAGGCTGAGAGATATGGTGCAACCTCCGAACCTGTTCCTGAGCGGCGCGATACGCGGCGTCGTGCGCATCAAATTCGCTGAGGGTCGTTTCGATCAGGTCGTCCGTGATGCCCTTTTGACGCAATTCATAACGCAGCGCGCGCGGCCCGCGCGGGCGAAAGCGCTCGCGATTTTCGACCCAATACGAAGCAAAAGCCTGATCGTCGGCATATCCCAGATGGATCAGCCGGTCCAGCACTTCTTCGATAGTGGGCGCAGCCAGATGTTTATTGGCAAGGTGACGGCGAATTTCAGCGGTGCTGTAGGGGCGGCGGGCCAGCAAATTGACCACCTGATCGAACGCCCGCGCGACCTCATCGGATTCTTGCAGGGCGGCGATCTCCGCCTCTGAAAGCTCCTGTCCTTTGTGCAGCTTGACCGCTTCAAGGGCGGACAGGCCAAACGCGAACTCACCATCGAGGTAAACGCTCACGCGCTCGTGGTCGTGTGCTTGAATTTCCAGAGCGGTTATGATCCGGCCCACGTGCTTACACCCCTAAACAACAAAACAGCCGTTGGCACGCATCGCCACGGCTGCTAGACGGATGTATAGGAACTCTCAGGAACGCCCCACCAAAGCCACCAATGCAGCAGTGGAGCGTATATGCCTGCTAATGAGCATTCACCGGCTTAAGTCGGATCAAGAATCCAACCATTCAAGCACAATAACGGCATCTTGTCTTCTCCTGTACAGGAATCTCAAACGACAAGATCAGATTCAGCTCATAGTCTCTCTAGTGTATCCCCGTAGAACCTACCGACAGAATTCTTTGCCCAATAAGGGGCTGGATTTTGATCGGTTGGGTCGCCCAGATTCGAGTCTGTGTTTTCAAGGATTGGATAACCGTTGTGTCTTTCATCGCAAAAATTGATTATCCGGGCGATCCGGGTTAGCTCACCCTGCTGCAAATGCGACGATTGGGGTGAGGATACTTGATTAGTTCTTCATCTCCATCGCCTGCGATGGATGTTTTATAGCCCTGATTGAGTTCCAATGTACAACCGTGGCGCGATTTTGCCACCTTGTAATTATATTATGCACACAAGCGCCAAAATCCACAAGCGTTAAATCAACATGATGATTTGCCGTTCGGCTGTAACTGATAGATACTTTTGGTATAGTGGCATGAAAACGCACCAATCCCGTAGACCACCAGAGCAAAGGATTTTTCTCGATGGCCGCTACAGTCAAACAGGGTAAAGTCATTTTTCGTCGTTGGAACAAACAATTTGGGTTGGATGAAACCGCCACGTCGTTTTCAAGCCTGGAAGAACTTTTTGAATTATGTTTGCAGACCAACGATCCGATGCTGGTTGACCGTGTGACCATCGAAGGCACAGACGAAAACAATACGCCGCGCATTGTCACGTTGTCTTTTCAGTCGGTCACCGTGCCAGAGAGCGGCAAACCCGACAAGAAAAAGTGATCCCATTTAAAAAGATAACCATACAATTCAGATAGGAATCAGCCGCGCGGCTGGTTCTTCTTTTTTATTAAGATTTAAGATCCCCTCGGTACAATACAGGTAGAGTAGTGGTATTGTACTGAAAGGCAAATAATGATGGCAGGCGAATCCTATCTCGCCCTGATGGGCCACATTCTGGTTGATCTCGAAGCCGAAATGAAAGCGGCTCGCCAGGAGCAAATCGAAATTTCCCCTATTTTTTGGCAAATTGTAGATTATCAATTCGGCTGGGACCTGGGGCCGGACCAGGCAGCATTATATCAAAAAGTGTCGGGCAAAAAGGCCCGCCCGGTGTTGATGGCGTTGGTCGCCCAGGCGGTTAAGGGAGATTATCAGCATGTTCTCTCGGCTGGGGTGGCGCTGGAATTTGTTCATAACTTTACCCTGATTCATGATGATGTTATGGATCACTCTCCCGAACGCCGCCACCGCCCGGCGATCTGGACTCAATGGGGCAACTGGCAGGCGATTAACGCGGGCGACGGGTTATACGCGCTGGCGATTTTGGCAAGCACGCGCCTGATCAAACAGGGTATCGCTCCTGAAAAAGTCGTGCGTGTGATCCAATCGCTCTCGCAAGGCTGTTTGTGGACGGCAGAGGGCCAGATTCTTGACATGGATTTCGAGCGCCGCGAAAGTGTCACAACGGCGGAATATGTTACCATGATCAGCCACAAATCCGGTACGCTGATCGAGGCGGCGGCGCAGATCGGGGCGCTGCTCAGCACCGATAATGAGCAAATCATTCAAGCGTATGGGCAGTTCGCCCGCGATCTGGGGATCGCCTTCCAGGTGCGAGACGATTACCTGGGGGCCTGGGGTGATGAAGCCAAAACCGGCAAATCAGCCACTACCGACATCCGCGAAAAGAAAAAAGCTTTCCCGATATTGGCCGCCTATGAGCACGCGAACACGGCAGATCGCGCGGCCCTGCGCGCCTTATATGCGCAGGAAACACTCTCCGATGACGATGTACAGACCGTCCTGATGATTATGGAGCGTGCCGGGGCAAAGTCACGCACCGACCAGATCGCCCGGCAGTATTATGATCTCGCGCTTCAGCATTTAGAGTCTACAGGAATCCAGAACGAGGCTCAAAAGGCCATCCGGCAGTTTGCCGAATTTTTGGTCGAACGCGCGTATTAGGGGAATCAAGAGGGCAGGGCTTGCCCTGCCCCCACAGAACACCGTAATCAATCCCTGGCGAACAGGATCAGCCCGTCACAGGGATACGAGTCAGGTCTGCGCCGGGTTGGAGATCGGCGTAAAAACCGCTGATCCAACCTACCAGCGAGTTGTATTTGATCTGATACCACGTACTGGCGGAATTACGACCCACCACTTCGGCAGAGACGCCGCGCGGCAGATATCCCAACCGGGTATAGGTCACGCCAGGGCCGCTGCGAATGTTTAGATTCAGGCGTGCGGTCAGCACATAACCGGTGGTTGTCGTCGCCGGGGTGGCCCCTGTCACCGGGATCGCGGCTGCGTTTGCCAGCTGCACATAGGCGCTGCTCACCCAACCAATAATCCCATTGGCATTGATCTGGAACCAGCCATTATCGGCAGAACGCGCTAACACCGCATAAGTTTGCCCCTGTGAGACCTGCGTCAGGCGCTGCCCGGTCAGGCTGGGAGTCTGGCGGACATTCAGCCGGTAGACGATCACGGTAACCGTTGCCCCCGTAGGATTTGCGGGCGGCTGGGCGGGAGGCGGTGCAGTCGTGCCGGGCAGAGTCAGCCGGAAGTCAATATTTGCCGCGCCAGATGCCTCATAGTATTCGACAGTAAACGCATGTTGACCCGCGCCCAGCGGCAGCGAACGAACATAGGTCTGGCCGGATGCACCATGCCATTCATCGATAACCAGCCCATTGTTCACCCAGACGCGCACGCCGTCATCGACCTGGACGCGCAGTTCATAGTTACCGCCCGTCAGGTTTTGAATGCTGATCCAGCGCACCGAGAAATTATCTGCCGGAACGCCGGACGCGGGAGCCGTATCGCCCCACGCATGGGATACCCCCGCCTCATTCACCGTGGACACCGGGCTGCCCGTCAGCGTCGCGTTGCTGAAGTATTGGGCGGTCCAGGACCCCAACCCTACCGTCGTAGGGACCGAGAAAGCGGGCGGGTTAGGATTGGTGGCGAGGTTGGCCCAACGCAGATACACGTAGGCATCCCCCGTCACTTCTCTAAAATCCACCTGGATATGATGGCTGCCCGCTTCTAATGCCACATCGACCGTGAGCATTTGACCCGGACGGGGCGCATCAAAAGTCGTTAACGACGGCTGTTTGGTCGGAGGGAAGTCAATCCAAAGCTGAACACCGTCATCGGCCAGCAGGTAAAAACGATAGGTTCCTGCGGCAAAATAGGTGTCGGTAGCGATCCGGGCGCTGAAATTGTCGAAGGGAACTCCGCCCCCTGGCGACGTGGTGCCCCAGTTCAGATCGAGGCTGTTGTACTGTGTGGTAAAAACCGGGTTGCCTGACAGATACTGGTTGTCATAAAACTGGGCCTGCCAGACCACCCCTTGCGCAGCAGCCGGTTGAGTCGCTGGATGGGCAAACCCTGCCAGGACCAACGCCGCCGTGAAGAATAAAATCAGGATTTTCCGCTTCATCTGGGTCTCTCCCTTACTCAAAACTCATAATCGGAGATTATCCTGATTAGATTATGACACAAACTCGCCCCAATCGAGAGGGGGCGAGTGTCAATGGTGGGGTTGTCGTAGGGTAAACGTTATTTCTTAAGCGCTTCGTGAGCTTTGCGCCCATAAACACGCTCGTAAGCCTGGCACGCCGGGCAAAATCCACCCTCGATATTCTTGACGAAGAAAAACGCCAGGCCGCGCTGTTTGGTGCGGGCGCGGGTGCATATCGGGCAGTTGACGCACTGCTGCGCTTTTATACGATCTTGTTCACTGATGACTGATTCTTTCATAACAATCCGCTCCTCTGCGTATGCTGAACATTGATATGTACGCAGAAGCCATGTGCAGGGTTTCACAATTCTGTGATCATTTGTCAGTAGAATTTCACGATCTGGTTATCCATCTCTAGCCGAGTTTCACGATCCGGTGATGAGTCTCCAGGCGAAAAAGAACGCCATGCCCACTGTGATCGTTAGCAGCAGTTTTTTCTTCCAGGCGGCGATAAAGATCGCTCCTAAGCCGCCGACCAGATAGGCGTTCGTGGGATGCAGATCGAGGGAATTTTCGGGCATCAACATGATCGGGGCGATAATAGCGGTTAGCACCGCCACCGGGACATAACGCAGTGTTTGAAAAACACTCGGTGGCAGATTCAACCGCCCCACCAGCACCAAAATCGGGTAGCGGATGGAGAATGTCACCAGGGTCATCCCGGCGATCAATAGAATTTGTTCGACGGCGGTCACGGCGCGATCTCCTCTGCAACCGGCTGGCGCTGGCTGTTCCAGCGCTCGCTGATCGCCCCGGCTCCGATCCCAATCACAGACGCGGCGAACAGCCCTAGATGATTCGGGATGCCGTTCAGCAGCAGGGCGCTGATCGCCGCTGAAAGTGCGCTGATCAACATGGGGTAGGACCGGATCATCGGCACGACGATCCCGATAAAAGTGACGACCATTGCAAAATCCAGGCCCCAGGTTTTCGCGTCTTCGACCTGGCTCCCAATCAGAATGCCGATCAAGGTGCAAAGCTGCCAGTTGGTATACATCGCCACCGAACTGCCGAGCATATACCAGTGTTTGTGGGGCGACGGCTCAATGCTGGTAAAACGCCGGATGGTCACAGCGTAAGTTTCATCGGTCAACCAAAATCCCAATGGCAGCAGCCAGCGCTGCGGCAGATTCTTGAGATAGGGGCCAAGCGACATGCTGTAGAGCGCATGGCGCAAATTGACGATGAGGGTTGTCAAAACGATCAATAACAGCCCGACGCCCTGGTCGATCAACCCGACGGCGATAAACTGCGAACTGCCCGCGAAAACAAACAACGACATCCCCTGCGCGGCCCACCAGTTTACGCCGCTGGTGATGGCAAGCGCGCCGAAGATCACACCAAACGGCGCGGCCCCCAGCAGCAGCGGGATCGTATCCCGCACCCCAGCGGCAAATTCTGCCCACAGTGTCCGGTTAATGTGATTGAACATGATATTGGCCTGGTGCTACACCAACCACCTGCTTAAAACGCCGGTTGAAATGACTCTGATCCACAAAACCGAGCAGGGTGGCTATTTGTACCGGGGGGACTGCTTGCGCTAACAATGTTTTGGCCTGTTGAATACGCAGATGGTTCTGATAAGCATGAGGAGGCAGGCCCGTCTGCTGTTTGAACAGGCGTAAAAAGTGGAATGGACTGTACCCAAGCCATTGGGCTAAGGTATCTAAAGAGATGTTTTCGGTGATGTGGGCGCGCAGATATTCCACTGCCTGTTGAATGAGCCGGTTATCAGCGGGCAGAACTTTGGGCTGAGCGTTATAGATCGTGTAGCGTGTCAGCAGCAGCCCGAAAGCCGCATACAACGCGCACTGTCGTTCGAGATGAGTGGCAGGCAGTTCTAACAACCGGTGCAGAGTCCGCAGCCGTGCCGATGCTTGAGGATCGTAGACGACCGGAGATGGAAAAAAAGGCATTCCCTGCCGCTGGCCGGTGATTTCGGTGGCTATCGTTTCCAGCAGCGCCACGCTGGGATACAACATGCGGTAGGTCCAGCCCGCCGGGCCTGCGGCGTGTCCGGTATGAATTTCGCCGGGATTGACCAGGACCACCGTTCCCGAACCAGCGGTGAAATGTTCGCCGCGATAAAAGAACTTCTCTGCACCGCGTTCGATCACGCCCACCGCAAAACCTTCATGGATATGCCGCCCGAAGGAATGCGTAAAATACGTCGCGCGGAGCAGTTCTAATCCGTCGAATTCAGCACTGCGCCAGAAAGCAGCGTTCTCGTTAGGGTGGTCGGTGGCATGATCATTCTGGTGAGACATGATTTAAAGTATAACAACATTCACCAGTCGAATCTTGTACGTTATTGCTATACCGGTCGCCTAACCGCCCCGATCTTCGCGCATCCATTCCAGCGCATCGTCCAGCGTGTAGGACAGGGCATAGTGTTGGATCAACGAAATCCATAGAGCAGGGTGGGGCGTGGCTTCGGGATGTTTCTGGCGCAGCAGACGGAATGCTTCACGCAAATCGTATTTGCGTTCGATCAGGGAGGCCAGCACAAATGTCGCCGAACGGCTGATGCCTGCGCCGCACATGACCAGCACCGCCCGCCCAACGTTGATATGATCCACGACAAAACGCACCCCATGTTGGAACGCCTCGGCGGGCACAGGCTCGCCATCCTCAATCCCGACCTCGCATACGTCAAAATCGTCGGGAAAACTGGGAATGCCCTGGTACAACTTCAGCACATGGATGATCTCCCCCTGGCGCAGAAAATCTTCGTAGAGGGTCGCGCGCCAGCCGGAGATATAAATTCGGTCTACGACGTGATCAATAGACAACGCTTTGGGAAGCTCGTGCATCAAATTTTTGCCTTACTGCAAACCGCGCGTTAAGGACCATTCTTTGTTGAATACCCAGGCGGCTAACCCCAGGCCGACCAGCGCATAAACACTGCCGGAAATCACATTGACAAGCAGCCCGGCGGTAGGCAGCGTGCCACTGAAGAGGTCGCGGATCGCCACAATCGTCCCGAAAAACGGAATGGCGTAGACGGGCACACCGACCGTCGCAGGCAGGCTGAAGATCGTCAGCAGAATACTGGCAGGCAGGCCCAACTGCATCAGCACCATAAACAGATTCGCTTCGCGGTAGTTGGCGGATCGCGCACACCAGGCCATCATTACCCCGTTGAGCGTGACAATAAAGGGGATGATCAAAATCACCAACGCGCCGATCAGCCCAAAAACATTACCGCCGCTGTTCAAAAACACGTCGAGCGTTTCTGTAGGCGACAGCGAGTCGCTGTCCATCAACGTCGGCCCGGCGGCGCTGAGTGAGTTCAGCACTATACCTTCAACTAACCACAGGCTCATCACGGCAATCGACGCGATAAAGACCACCGTCAGTTTGCCCAACACGATCCCGATACGGCTGGCAGGGGTGACCAGCAGATTTTCTACCGTTTGGTGTTCTTTTTCGCCCACTGTCGTATCAACGATCAAACCCATCCCGCCGCCCACCAACCACGATGTCACCGCCAGCGGCAGAAAGATCGTCCCCAAAATGCCGGGACCGTCATCTTCGTCATTACCGTTCGCTGCTGCCACCGAAGAGGATGGCGCGCGTTTGCCCTCGTTGACCTCAATCGGGCTGAGCCAATCGCGGCTCAGGCCGTGATCCGCCAGCCGTTGATCCAACACCCTATCGGTGTAACGGCTGATCACAGCGCGGGCGGCTCCCTGCGCCAGGTAAGTGATCACCGAAGTGTCACGGGTGAGCAGTTGCAGACTCGCCGTCTCGTTGGCGGCGATCCTCTGCTCAAAATCGTCCGGCACAACGACGACCACCAGCGCTTCATCAAACGGGTCGCTTTCAGGATCAGCCAACGGCTCTACCATAAACATAGAGTCGTCCTGCTCAAATTCGGCCACGAGTTCGGGTGCGGCCTGCCCATTCTGGATCAACACCGGGAACCCGTCATTCACGATGCGTAAGGCTT
>JACRBK010000139.1 GCA_016234525.1 Chloroflexota bacterium | reverse complement strand
GGGGTGCATTCTGTTCTCCTAAGAATTATGCCTTATTCAATGTATGTCGGTCTGGCAAATCGGCGGGTTGAAGCAGCACTTTTTTGCCATAACAAATATTCTCCCCGCGCATTCGGGGGCAGTCATCGTAGTGTGCGCATTCATCGCAGCGATTTTTGATCAAGACGGGCGCTGGGGAGGCTTGCTCCTGAGGTGTACGCTCTGAGCTGGTGGGGAGTGGTGAGTCGTCTGTGTCCATAGTGTGCCTCAATGCAGTTTTAATCATTATAGGATGAAAATCGAGAATAAATTTATCTAAAAAAGCCAAAAAGCCTGAAATTCACGAAAAATTCATGTTTGATCTGGCAAAGAATCACCAAAATGAGGCGTGTGGTGGATCAAATGATCGGGGAAGAATTAACCCAACGTGCTGCCCATGAAACCCGGCGCACCGTTCAAAAAGGCTGCTGCATCTACTGCGCTGCGCCCTTCAATCTGCAACTGTGTGGGAGCATATACACCCTCTCCTGTGCCGATCACGAACAATGACGGCTGATCGAGGGGAATATCGCGCGTGTCCATCACCACACCCGGCGCGAGGTTCAAATCAGTTTCGAGCGGGAATCCAGCGAGGATTTTCAGGCGTTTTTCGCCCCAACAGGTATAAGTTCCCGGCCAGGGTGTGAAGGCGCGCACATGGCGATCAATATCGGCGGCGCTGCTGGACCACGCCAATACGCCGTCTTCTTTTTTGAGCGTCGGAGCATAGATCACCAGATGATCGCTGGTGGGTTGGGGTCGCGGCTGGATACTGCCCGCCCCGAACCATTCCAGGGTGTGAATCAGCAGAATCGCCCCTAACGCGGCGAGTTTATCGTGCAGACTTTGGCCAGTTTCGCCGGGCGACAGCGGGATCGAATCTTGCAGCAAAATCGGCCCGGTATCCATGCCTTTGTCCATCACCATCGTGGTGACGCCGGTATAGGTATCTCCTGACCGGATCGCGGCCTGAATCGGGGCCGCGCCGCGCCAACGGGGCAGCAGCGAAGCGTGAACATTGACCGGTGCGATTTTGGGCAGGTCCAATACTTTTTGGCGCAAAATCTGCCCGAAAGCCACCACCACCAAAAAATCGGGCTGCCATGCGGCGATCTGATCAAAATCGGGCGACAGGTGCGTTTTTTCAGGCTGGATGATCGGGATTCCGGCAGCCAGGGCGGTCTCTTTTACGGGCGACATCTGCACTTTCTGGCCGCGCCCGGCGGGGCGATCCGGCTGAGTTACCACACCCACTACGTCAAAATTCGGCGCGTTGATCAAGTTTTGCAGTGAAGGAACAGCGAAATCGGGTGTTCCCATAAAGACAACCCGGTGAGTTGAAAATTCGTTTGTGGTCATGGAATCTTGCCTGTCATAAATTCGCTCTGGCGTACCCGGCCCAGTTATGCTATCATTCACACCTATATGGTGACTGTGGTGCAGTGGTTAGCACGTCTGACTGTGGATCAGAAGGCCGTGGGTTCAAATCCCACCAGTCACCCCAAAACCAAGCGGCGTTGATGACGCCGTTTTTTATTTCCCATGCAGCCGGACATGCGCCTGCTTGAGGGCCAGTTTCAGCCGCAGCCCCACGACCAATCCCAGTCTGCGCACGCGCGACGGGCGTTTGAAACGCCGGTCCACGATCACCCGCTGCATTTCGGCGGTTTGTTTGCTGCGCACCGTGCGAATCAAATCATCTAATACCTCTTGGGCCTGTTCGCTGGGCCGCCGCATCCCAAAAACTTCCCAAATACTGATCTCCCCGGTGTCATGCAGCGGGGTGGGCGGCGGCACTACCACCGGGGGCGCTGCGTCGAGTTCGACGCGCGCAGGCGGTTCAGCAGCGGCGGGCGGCACAGGAGGTCGGATCGATGGGATCCCTCTGGCGGGCGTGGGACGTTGCGATTCAGGCGCGGCAGGCTGGATAAAGGCGGGCGGTGTGATCTCGCGCCGGGGTGGTTCTGGCGCTGGCGAAATCACCGGAGGCACTGCCGGTTGCGGCGCGGCAGGCGAAAGCGCCTCAGGGGCCGCTGCCAACGGATCGACGACTTGCATTTCTTGTTTGGCTTTGATCGCTTCGCGCAGGCCGGGCGGAACTTTGGGTTCGGTATCTGCGGTATGGCTGTCCATCGGCGGCTCGGCAGTAAGTTCGGCCACAAACGACGGGACCACCGGGCTGGCGATCATGGGGGGAGGCGCAGCCGGGGGCATCGCGGCATCAGGTGTCGGGACGGGGAGCGCCTCCAGCGTCGGAACAAAGGCGCTGGGCGGCGGCGGCGGGACGCTGCCTTCAACGACTGGTTCGGTGGTTCCGTGGCGGCGCTGATAGTGGGCGCGTTCTTCGGCGTTCAACCGGCCCCGGATCGCCACTTTATTCCGTTCTTCGGCCTGCATCCGCTGGCCCATTTCATCCACCCGGCGGCGAAGCTGGCGCAGACTGTTAGCCATCATCTCGGCTTGTTGGCGTCTGCCGCGCAGTTGGTTCTTGATCGCGCCGAATATGCCTCTCGGTTGATATGACAGTGTCCACTGCACGCTGGTTCCTTCAGGGCTGGGTTGCAGCCTGAATCGCCCCTGCATGTGGCGCTGCGCTCCGCCTTCGGTGACGTGGTATTCATACCCGACGCCATCAACCCAGGCGGTGATTTCTTCAATGATGTCTTTTCCCCCAGAGACCAGCGCGCAGCGGCGGCGGATTCCTGCCCCAGTCTGCCGCGTGGTCAAGACGGACACGATACGATACCCCGCGTGCCACTGAGGGACTTTTGCAGGATCGGCAAGAAACTCCCAGATCACTTGGGGCGGCGCGTCTATCAGAATACGCTGGTCAATCAGCGTCACAGGCCCTATCCTCTAGGTGAAGTCCGATAACGTGTTCAGGTTTAATCCGCAATTTGCTTGGATGGGAAGGGTGCAGCCGCGCCCGGCCATTTTGCGGATAGGTTGATATTCTACCCAAATCCTGCCAGGACTCAAACTGGCGCGTACACAAGTTGCAGCCCGATCCCCAAAATGATACTGAGCAGCGCGCCCGCCGTCATTTCTAAGACACCACGCCGCTGCTTCCAGATCGGGCGCTGGCGGCGGTAGGAAATCGCCAGCCGGGGAATCGCGCACAGGGGGGCAATAAACCACAGCCCGGCGGTAGCCAACGCCATCATAGCGATCCGTTCGGTGTATCCGATCAACCGCCAGCGATTCATGTAAGGAATCATGTCGAGCCAGTTGGCCCACAGCGTCACATCATAAAACCGGGTGACGGCCAGCACAGCGGCCCCCGTCCACATAAAAGCGATCTCCAGGTCGCCCGGCGGGGGTGACATCCGGCCCCCGGCCCATTGATCCAGCGCGACGATCAGCGCGTAATGGGCAAATTGATCGCTCATGTAGGGAATAATCGAATGAATGCGCAGGTGCGGCCCATAACGCACTTTAAGCGCGTCTTGCAGCGAATGCACGGCAACCAGCACGATCAACACAAACCACACCTGTTCCAAATAAGGAGCCAGCGCCGCCAGGGCGACAAATCCGACGATGGTCCCATGCAGCGCCAGCGCGGTCCACGCCTTGCCTTTACGTGATACCAGCCAGTTCGACTGAAGCACATAAT
>JACRBK010000133.1 GCA_016234525.1 Chloroflexota bacterium | reverse complement strand
GCGCGGCAGATTCAGGTCACGGCGCAGCTTAAAAGACACCAACCTGAGCTGACGCTGGTCGGATCTGGCTATTCGTATTTGCAGGAATGGCTGCCGAATGTCGCTCAATATGTTGTTCGCACGGGCATGGCAGACTTTGTAGGCATTGGGCGTTTAGTGCTTTCATATCCAGAACTACCTGCCGATGTCTTAGCCGGAAAACCACTTCAACGTAAACGTATTTGCCGCACCTTTAGTGATTGTACGACGGCGCCGCGCAAAGGGTTGGTATCGGGGTGTTATCCCTTAGACGAATTCTATAAAGAGCGTGAAGAATTTAATCAGCTTTCTCAATTAAAAAAGCAAGAGATAGGCAAATAAAACGACGCGATTATTATCAGTATGTAGTTGCCCAACATAGATCGTAATGCTGCGGATGCCGGTCAGATTACCTTACCTGCTGGCGCATGGACTCAGGTAAACCTGCCCCTAGAGGCTTATGGTTCCAGTGCGAATTTGGAACCAAAATAGAATGCGGTCCGTCTTGTTCTTAGCATGGGGATCAGTCATCCGCAACTAAGGAGAACAAGATGAACCGCAAAGTGATATGGAGTATAGCCCTTTTCGCGCTTGTGGTGCCACTCCTGATGACAGCTTGTGGCAAAGAAGACAAAAAAGATGTGAAGAATACCACGGCACCTACTATGGCTGCGGTGGAAATGCAGGAGGGGGAAGCTGCGTCAGAACCGGTTGATTCACTGCTGGCCCCACCTGCGGCAGCCATGGGCACCACTGCTAGCGACGCTCCAGCGTCTGGGTTGGAGGTTTTGGCAACCCCTAGTAGCGCCCCTGACATAGAACCAACCCCGGAACAGCCTGATCCGGCAGATATGTTTTTCCAGGAGTACGGCGTTAATCCTCTGATCGACACTGAGGACGATCACTTCAGCACCTTCGCCATGGATGTTGACACGGCGGCTTATACCCTGGCGCGCAGTTACCTGAGCGACGTGGGCCAACTTCCGCCACCCGAAGCAATCCGCCCGGAAGAAATGATCAACTATTTTGACGTGGATTATCCTGGTCCTGAAGGTGAGACACCTGCATTTGCCATTCACTTGATGGCGGCTCCGGCGCCGTTCGGGTATCCCGATCATTATCTGCTGCGCGTGGGCTTGCAGGGACGCTATATCAAGCCCGAAGACCGCACTCCGGCCCTATTGATCTTCGTGATCGATGTCTCCGGCAGTATGGATATGGACAACCGGCTGGGTTTGGTCAAACAGGCATTGGCACTGCTGGTCGACGAACTACGCCCAGATGATCGGGTCGGAATTGTGGTCTACACCACCAACAGCCGCGTGGTTCTGGAACCCACCTCTGCCCGTGATGCCGATACCATCATGAGCGCAATTAATGCACTTGTCCCCGAAGGCAGCACGAATGTCGCAGATGGGCTGCGTCTGGGTTATGACATGGCGATGGAGTACAAACGCGATGGCGAGATTACCCGCCTGATCGTGTGCAGCGATGGGGTCGCGAACGTGGATGTCACCGGACCGGATGAGATTTTGGCGCTGGTCAAAGACCAGGTGGAGCAGGGGATCACCCTCAGCACCATCGGTTTCGGCATGGGCAATTACAATGATGTGCTGATGGAACAGCTCGCCAACGATGGCAACGGTAACTACTATTATGTGGATACCTTGCGCGAGGCGAAACGGGTGTTTGTCTATAACCTGACCGGCACACTACAGGTCATCGCCTATGATGCCAAAGTTCAAGTTGACTTCAACCCCGAAGTGGCCGACCGCTACCGTTTGATCGGGTATGAAAACCGCGACATCGCCGACACCGATTTTCGCAACGACACCGTAGATGCGGGTGAAGTCGGCGCGGGCCACAGCATCACCGCTCTGTACGAACTTGCGCTCGAAAATCCCGATGTGGAGGGTGTGATCGCCACCGTTTATATTCGTTATCAGGACGCCGAAACCCGCGAAGTAGTCGAATACAGTCAGGAAATAACCGTTGCCGACTTGCTGCCGAGTATCAACGATGCTTCGCCTGATTTTCGGCTCCATGCGGCAGTTGCCGAGCTTTCTGAACTGCTCCGCAACAGCTATTGGGCGCGTGAAGGCAGTTATGGCGCGCTGCTGGACTTCGCCAACCCTCTGGCCGATGAGTTTCCCGACAACGAAGAAGTGGCCGAATTTGTCGAACTGATCCACTTAGCCGGACGGTATGTAGATCGCTAAAATTCTACCCAGGAGTGGGCGCAGATCGTGTATGGACTGCACCCACTCCTCATCAGAAAAAGGGGTTTCATGCGTAACACCGGGCAGGCCAACCCGTATCGCTCAAATCCTCGCTCAGATTAGCCTCTGCACATCGATGGCCTGGCGCAGCGGTCACTCGCGACCATCATAGCCCCTCTGGGCGGCAACTACATCATTGATGTGCTCTTCAGCCCAGTCACGAATAGCCCCAAGAGGGACGCATAACGTTTCGCCCAGCGGCGTCAGCGTGTATTCCACACGCGGCGGAACTTCCGGGTAGATCATCCGGCTGATCAGCCCGTCGCGTTCCAGGTTACGCAAGGTCTGGGTGAGCATCTTCTGGGAGATGCCCCCAATACTGCGCTGAAGTTCGGAGAAACGTTTAGTTCCATCTTCCAGCAGCCCGATGATGAGTGCCGCCCACTTGTCGCCAATCAGGTCGAGCACCTGACGGGACGGGCAGGTTGATGCGTATACATTGGCCAGTAATTTGCTGGTTTCCATCCAGTAACTCCCTTACTAGAAAGTGCCTACTTCCTATTCTATAGTAAATCTCTTATAGTAACTAATGAGAATTGGAAAAAACTTGAGGAGCTGAATTATGACAGAGAATCACCCATCAACCCTGCTGGTAACAGGCGCATCCGGTCATCTGGGTCGCCGGGTTTTGGAGCTTTTACTTGAGTCGCACGCCGGAACAGTTGTCGCCGTCACCCGAACGCCAGACAAACTGGCGGACTTCAGGCAGCACGGTGTGATAGCGCGCCAGGCTGATTTTGACCAGCCTGCTTCACTGGCGGCATCGTTTGCAGGGGTAGACCGCTTGCTGCTGATCAGCACAGATGTGGTGGGCGAACCAGGACGACGGCTGAAGCAGCATCGCGCTGCTGTGAAAGCTGCCGAGGAAGCGGGTGTGAAACATGTGGTGTATACGTCGCTGATCAATCCTGGTCCCGACTCGCCAGTGGCTATTGCCCCTGACCATCACGGCACAGAAGAAGCGCTGGCAGCGAGCCAGATGGACTGGACGGTGCTGCGCAATAATATCTATACTGATCTGCTGAGCGGGTCGATTAGCCGGGCGGCCCAGATGGGCCAATGGTTCAGTGCTGCCGGGAATGGGAAAACCGCCTATGTGACGCGCGAAGATTGTGCCCAGGCTGCGGCAGCCGCCCTGGCGTCGACGTTTGTCGGTCGCCGGACGCTGGACATTACCGGGCCGGCGGCACTCTCTCAAGCGGAGTTAGCAGCTATTGCCGCCACCATCACGGGGCAGCAGGTTACTTATGTCCCGTTGGAACTGGAAACGCTCATCACGAACATGGTGAATGCGGGACTGCCGCGCCCGATTGCCGAAATCCTCGCCTCATTTGACACGGGCATTGCCCAGGGAAAATTCGATGTGGTTTCAAGTGCGGTTGAAGACCTCACTGGACGCAAACCGACCAGCGTTGCCGAGTTCCTCGCCAGTCAGCGTGATATTCTGATGCAAAAGGTGGAGAATCACTAAGGATCACTAGGCCGTATCCCGCTGGGATTAGTGACTTCGATCTCAGCGGGATACCGTGCCAAATATGTCTCAGGCGGGCACCATCACCAGCCGCACATAGGCAGAGTCTTGCGAGGTGAGCAGCGCAAAGATCACACGCCGGACATCGCGCGGACCGGTTGCGAGATCGACCTCCCGGATCAGATCAACACGGGCTGTCACTACCGCCGGGTCATAGGTGACGATCAGCGCCGCCCCTTCGTCCTCGATCCGCACGGCGTTTAGCTCGATGGTGACAGTGCCAAACGTCGTCAGCACGGATTCGAAACTGCTGATCCCCTCAAATTTCACGTCATCGATCAGCTCCACCCAACCGCGCGGCGTATCACGATGCAGCGCGATGGTCCGTCGAAGCGCCGCGAGTTTCGCCTCTGGCGGATAAGCACCGGCCAGATCCAACACCAGCCGGTCGCTGCTGCCGTCCGACTGATGATCGAGCATACGCGCGGCATATACTTCGCCAGGGTGCTGGACACAGCCATTCGGCACGGGCAGTGAATGCCCCAACGACGAATTCACCAGGAAGTCATAACGCTGGTCGAGCGAGAAATACTGCCGTGTATAACGTCCGCGCCCGATGTCCGCGATCACTGAGATTCCATTGAGGTGAACGATCAGGTTGCCGACATCGTTCTGGTTATGCATTTCGTCGTTATGTCCACCTTTTGCCGCCACGACCAGCGCGTCGGGATTGGTGGGATCAACTCGCGCGATCATCCACTGCATGTCCGGGTACCAGTCCTGCCGGGCGGGAATGGGTGTCTGGTTCAGCGCCGGATCGGGCCGCCACGCCAGGGTACGCAGTTTCCACGATAGGGCGCTGTTAGATCGCTGCGGTTTACCGGCGTATTGGTTTGCCAGCCGCATCAGGTCATCCAGACCATAATGCTGCGCCAGCCGGGCCAACAGCGGCACCGCCAGTGAGATCGAGGCGTCACAGTCAGAGAAGGTCACAAAACGGCCAGGGCTGAGGATAGTTCGCAGTGGAAAGACGGCGACCTTACGCACGATGTCCTCGCGAAAAAAATCGACGCGCCCGTTAGTCCGCTGATAGACGAGGTCAGCCGCCAGGATGTAATTTCCAAAGCCGAAATCCCAATAAGCCGGGCCTTCGGTGCTGCCGCCCTCCGAATCAAAGGTCGCCAGATAATCATCGAACGAGCGCGCGCCCCGTGCGATAATTTCACCCAGCCGGGCTGTATCCCGTTCCAGATAGATCGCCGCCGCGATCACATTGCCCACACAGACGCCGGTCCAGTTGTTGAGCTTGCGCCCCGGATAGGGGTGCAGCCACCAGAAATCATGTCGCGCCAAAAACGGCGTCAGGATGCGCTGATCAACTTCGTAGCGGATGCGTTTTTCCAGCAGGGGATGGCACCTGTCGCCTAACAGAAAGACGACTTCGGCCAATTGAGTGGCCGTCAGCGCCGCGAACAGCCCGATTTCCGGCTTTTCCACGTCCGGCAGATCGTGGTGATGGGCGGGAAATTCCCAACTGCTTTCTTCGCAGATCGACCAGGCCGCCGTCAGCAGTGGATCGAGAAAACGGCCCTGGTCTTCCAGGCATTCGGCCAGTGCTAGATCGGCCAACATCTCCCGCCGCTGGAACCAGGGAGTTTCATAGGTTTGCCGGTCGCCGCTGCGGAAGAATTCGAGGAATAGCGCGGCGGACAGTGGTGGGAAGGGCTGCGCAGCAGCGGCTTCAGCCGCCGAAATCATAGCCTGACAGCGTTCCACCCCCAGTGCAGCTCGAATGGTGTTCCAGGCCGTGCGGTCGCGGGCCGGTGGGAAGGGTGGGGGAGGCGTTTCTTCGCGCAGGATAAGGTCTACAATAACTGGATGATATTGGCTTAACATATGGCTTCCTGATTCACCAGAAAAAGGCGCGGTATCCTTGCGCGCGCAGCAGCGCCTCGACGAAAAAGTAATCCCCATAGGGCAGCATCGTATCGGTATACCCACGACTGACATGGCTCGCGCCATGCAGCAGCAGACCTTCGGCACCGGGCTGATCAAACGTCGTATATCCCGCGATCAGGCCGTCCAGGACAGCGCGCCCCGCCGCGCGATAGCGGGCGATGCAGGCCGCATCGTCAAACTGATCCGCCAGCAAAAACAGGCCCGCTGCCAGGATCGCCGCCGCCGAACTGTCTCGGTAGGGTGATTCCCCTTCGGGTAGCAGATAATCCCACAGTGGCACTTGGTCATTGGGCAGGCGTGCCAGGGCGTATTCCGCCAGGCGAACGGCGGTGTCGCGGAAGCGCGGCTCGCCGGTATAGGCGTGGGCGAGGGCGAAACCGTGAATACCCCACGACTGGCCCCGGCTCCAACATGATTCATCGGCGTAACCCTGCACCGTTTCGCCGCGCAGCGGTTCGCCCGTATCGGGATCGAAGACGAACGAATGGTAAGTGGATCCGTCCGCCCGCACAATGAAATCGGCGGTGGTGTGAGCATGGGCCAACGCGATTTCATGATGGCGAAATTCGCCGGTTTGTTGAGCGGACCAGAACAACAACCCCAGGTTTTCCAGGCAGTCGATAATGATACGCCCCCGGTTGTCCATTGAGTCGCCCCAGTCGTTCCAGGCGCGGATAAAACGCCCTTTGGCGTTGTAACGCCCAGCGAGCGATTGAGCCGCGCGCAGCCCGCCTTGATGTGCCGCCTCGTGACCAGTCAGCTTATAGTCAGCGACCAGCGAGAGCGAGTACAAAAAACCCATGTCGTGATCGTGCGACTGTGGACGATCCAGCCGTTCGACAAAATAGGGGCGTTGAGCGTGTGCTGCCTGCATGAACACAGGGTCTTGAGTCACGGCATAAGCCAGCCACAACTGGCCACTCCAAAAGCCATCGACCCAGTTGTTCGGATCACAGCGCTCATAGGTCAGATCGGCGCGGCCCAAACGCGGACGATCCGTGCCTAGCGCTGGGATCGTCCGCCGGATGCTGTCAAATGCCTGCGTGAGAACCTCACCGTAGTTCATAATCAGTCCTCACCGCGCCAGCGCGCGCGCAGGCGATGCGCTGCCGCCTTGGGGCGGCGGTCCCGCGTAAAGACGCCTTTGTAATTGGTCGCCCCCATGCGGATCACGCTCTGCGAGGTTTTGAAGTCGCACAGGTTCCAGACGTGCTGGCCCACGACGAACGGTTTGGCATCGATCAGAGCCATCGTCTGGGTGAGAATTTCTGCCTGGTATTCTTCGCTGAACATTTCAGGCGGCTGGGCATGATGGCCGGGGATCGTGTCTGCGCCAAATTCGGACAAGATGAACGGCTTGGGATAAAGCTGGTGAATCAGTTCGATCTCGTCATTGAGGCGATCCAGCCCGGCGTCGATCTGCCCGGATTGGCTGTACCAGCCGCAGTAGCGATTCAGGCAGACCACGTCCACAAATTCGAACGACTCTTCGAGCGCTCCCTCGTGCGTGACGAGTGTCACCGGGCGCGTGGGATCGAGACGGTGCGCCAGTTCCGCCATTGTTTTAAAGGACGCGACCGCTTCGGGGCGGCTTGGATGCTCCATCACGGTCAAATCCTGATCATAGGCTCGCCGGGCTTCGGGCCGCGAGGTATGCGGCTCGTTTGCCAGCGACCACATGATCACGCTCGGATGGTTTTTGTCGCGGTCGATCATCTCCTGGATCATTTGGTGGCAAAGCCGGTTACGTTGGTCCAGCCCCGTTTCCATAAAGAACAATCCCACCGCAGGTGTTTCGTCAATGACCATAAAGCCCAGCCGGTCGGCCATGTCCATCATCTGTTCGGAATAAGGATAGTGAGTCGTGCGGAACGAGTTTGCGCCTATCCAGCGCAGCAGCGCGTAATCTTTGACGATCAGAGCGGGCAGCATCCCCTTACCGATGATGGGGAAATCCTCGTGACGACCAAAGCCGAACAGCTTGACCGGCTGACCGTTGAGCAGCAGCCGGTCGCCATCTACATGGATCGTGCGGATGCCCACCGGCAGCGTATAACGGTCGATGATTGTGCCCTCGCGCCGCAGCTCGACCCGCAGATCGTAGAGATTAGGCGCTTCGGGGGACCATAACGCCGCCTGGGGGATCGTCAGCATAGTCTCGCCGGACTCACCAGACAGGTTAACATCGGCGGTAATCTCCGTCCCGTGACCTGTCAGCGTAACTCGCGCGCTCAAAGTATCGCCGGGAGTACGCATGATGTTTACCCGAACGCGCCCATTTGATCCCTCGATCTGCGTCGTCACCGTGAGATCGGTGATCGCGGCAGGCGGCTCGGTGTAGATCAGCACCGGGCGGTCGATTCCACAGAAGGGGAAAAAATCAAAATTCGCGTCAGGGAAATCGGCCCGACCAAAGGTCGCGCCTGGCAGCCCGGACAATCCACCCGGCGGCACTCGATCCGGCAGAAGCTGCCCGTCCACGCGCACGACGAGCGTGTTCCCGGCGTCGCGGACGCGCCCGGTGATGTCGAAGACGAACGGCAGATGGCCGCCTTCGTGCTCGCCCAGGCGCTCGCCGTTTAACCATACTTCGGCCAGATAGCTGACCGCATTGAAACGAATCAGGAGACGTTGGCCCCGCCAGCCCCACGGCAGATCAAAAGCGGTCTGGTACCACGCGACGCCGAGGTAGTCGCGCCAGTCGGCGAACTGGTCGTTCCAACTGGCGGGCACGGCGATAATCTCGGCGGGGTCAAAACCCGTGCCCCAGCCTTGATCCAAACCCTCATTTGCAGGATCAAAGCGAAAATCCCAAAGCCCGGATAGATCAGCCATCTGGCGGCAAGAATTTGATTGGGGATAGAGCATAATGGTTAACGCCTTTTGAGAGAGAATCACGAAAGCAGAATCGTAGTACAGCCAATCAGATAGTCTACCTGAATTAGTCTTAACCTTTGATCCCTGTGGTTCCAATACCCTCAACAAAGAATCGTTGGAAGACAAGGAAGAGAGCAAGCACAGGAATTAGGGATACAAGCGATGCCGCCATAATCAGGGCGTAATCGGCGGAGTACTGTTGGATGAACATTCGTAATCCCAACTGAATGGTTTTCAGGGAGTCAGAATGCAGATAGATCAGTGGTCCCATGAAATCGTTCCAAACGAAGACGGCAGAAAAAATGGTCAGAGTCGCAAGCGCAGGTTTTGATAGCGGAAGCATAATCCGAAAGTAAATTCCGTATTCACTCAAACCGTCGATGCGTGCTGCATCAAGCAGCTCATTAGGAATACTGATAAAAAACTGGCGCAGCAAGAAAACGCCAAATGCTGTGAACGCCTGCAACATGATCAACGACATATGATTATCAACCAGGTCTAGTTCTCGCATTAATATAAACTGCGGGATCATGTAGACCTGCCAGGGGATTGCAATACTTCCAAGGTAGGCAAGGAATAGAAGATTCCGCCCCTTAAACTCAAGTTTGGCAAAGGCATAGGCGGCGAAACTGCTGGTAGCCACCTGAAGAAACGTAATAATGACTGTTAGCTTTAACGAATTTTTAAAGAAGGTTAGGAACGGAATCCTGGTCCATATAGTCTCGTAATTGCTCCACTGGGGATTCTGGGGAACCCACTCAATGGGAAAGCGGAAAACATCTTTATCCAGCTTAAGTGAAGCTGAAAACATCCAGATGAAAGGTAATAACATGAGTAGCGCGAGCGCGATTAACAGAACGTAGGTGAGAACGATGGAAATTTGACCACGTCCCAATCTGGATCGCACT
>JACRBK010000132.1 GCA_016234525.1 Chloroflexota bacterium | reverse complement strand
CAGAAGCCCATCACTTCCCAGCCGATGAACAGCATCAGCAGGTTATCCGCCACCACCAGGGTGAGCATCGCCCCGGCGAACAGCGAGATATACGCGAAAAAGCGCGAGGTATGCGCGTCGCCGTGCATGTAACCCATCGAATAAATGAAGATCAACAGGCAGGCGAGCGGGACCATCAGCAGCATATAGGCTGTCAGCGGGTCCACCATCACGCCCATGCGCACGATATACGGACCGACGCTCAGCCAGTCCAACGCGCTGCCGTAAATTTCATGCCCCAGGGTATGATCGCTGGCCCACACGGTTTTGGCGAACAGCAGCAAACTCAGCACCCACGAAAGGCCGATCCCCACCAAAGCAACCCACTGGCTCAGCGCGACGCGCCGGTTTGTACCCAACACGATCACCATAAAACTCACCAGGGGAAAAAGCAGGATCAGCCAGGGGAGATAATTGGCGTTCAACCAGTTTATGTCCATGCGTCCTCCCCCTACCACTTCATCAAGTTAGCGTCATCAGCCACGACCGACTTACGGCGGCGGTAAAGGCTGATGATCAGCGCCAGGCCGACGGCAGTTTCGGCAGCCGCCACCGCGAACACAAATGCGGCGAACGCCTGCCCATTCAGCCGTTCAGGAGCCTGGTAGCGCCAGAAGGCGACCAAATTAATATTGACGGCGTTTAACATCAGTTCGATGCTCATTAAAATCGCAATGGCGTTGCGCCGTGACAGCACGCCGAACATGCCCACGCAGAACAGCGCCGCCGCCACGACCAGATACATCCATAACGGAACCATAATCTCGCCTCACTCGTTAGAGTTTTCAGTGATCAGCTTTCAGCCTTCAGCTATCAGCTTTGTGTCCCTAACCTTCGTCTCCGTAGGGGCGCGGCGCCGCGCCCGATTTTAGCCCCACCCCTTTTGATCCCCTCCCCGCTGCGCTGCGCGGGTGGGGACAGGGAAACTCTCCCACAGCCAGGGTTTGCTCCCTCTTTCTCTGCGCAGCGGGGAAAGGGGGAGCGATGCGCAGCATCGACGGGGGATAGGGGTAAATCTAGCGCCGCCCCTGTTTTGCTCTCTACACTTCTTCGCCTTCCGGCGGGACCACCGACTCATCTTCCGCCTGGCCGGGATTAACCAGCAGCACCGCGCCGATCATCGCCGCCATCAGCAGCACCGACGCGACTTCAAACGGCAGCATAAAATAATCGGGGTCCACCAACTGCTCGCCCAGGGTCGTCATGCTGTCCGCCGCGACCGCTTTGGGATGATCCTCAGTGAAATCGGCGTTCCAATTATCTACGCCCACATCATCCATCAGCGGCGTGATCACCGACACCAGCACGAGAAAAACGATCACCGCCGCCGCCAGATTGACCATCCACTGTTCATTAAACAGCGTCTTGATCTGCGTCAGGCCGGGAGTCAGCATAATCGCCACGATGATCAGGATCGCAATCGCGCCGATATAGACCACCACCTGAAAGCCCGCCAACAGCGGCGCTGCCAGCAGCACAAACAACCCCGCCACCCCGAACAGGCTCATCATCAGGTACAGGCCGGAATGAAACAGGTTGCGCGATGTCACCACCAACACACCGGCTCCCAGAGTGAGCGCCCCAAAGATTAAGAAGACCAGCGACTCAATCGTTATATCCACACGTTCCTCCTCTTAATCCCCTGCCCCGACAACCGGCGCGCCTTCTGCCGGAAGATCGACAGCGGCCACCCGCGCCTGAATGCGCTCCCGGTCACGCCGTCCACGTCCGGCCAGCACCGCGCCAATGCCCAGGATCATCGCTATATTCACCACCAGCAGCACCAGCGTAGGAACCAACGCATCGCCAAAACTGTTGATCTCGTCGGTATTGGGGATCGCTTTCCACACGAATGCTACCACCAGCAGATTCATCAGGCTGACCGGAACCAGGAACTTCCAGTTAAAGTCAAGCAGATGATCGATTCTCAGGCGGGGCAGGGTCATACGCACCCAGATCAAGACAAAATAGGCGAACAGGCTCTTGATCATCAGGTAGAAAAAGCCAAGCAGCGCGTTAAACCCTAAGAACATTTCGTTGTCGGCAAACGGGCCTCTCCAACCGCCCATAAATAACACGGCGGCCAATACCCCGGCAGTGAAGGCGTGCAAAAATTCGGCCACATAAAACATGCCGAACTTCATGCCCGAATATTCGATATGGAACCCGGCGACCAGTTCTGACTCGGCTTCGAGCAGGTCGAACGGTCCGCGCCCCGATTCCGCTTGACTGGAGATCAGGAAAATGAGCAGCGTCAGCGGGATGGCGAACAGGTACATAATATGCTGTGAGCGCACAATGTCCTGCATCCCCATCGAACCGGACATCAGCACCGGCACGAGCAGCGCCAGCACCATCGGCACTTCGTAGCTGATCAACTGGGCCACCGCGCGGAAGGCCGATACCATCGCATATTTGCTGTTGCTCGACCAGCCAGCCATGATCACGGCGACCGTACCGAATGCGCCTACCGCGACCAGATACAACACACCGATCCCCAGGTCGGTGCCGACCCACACCGCGCTGAACGGGATCACCGCCCACAGCAGCGTGACCGCCACCACCGACAAAATCGGCGCAATGTTGAACACCCAACGATCAACGCCGGTGTTCATAATGTCTTCTTTCAACAAAATTTTGACGGTATCGGCGATGCTCTGCACCAACCCGAACGGGCCGACGCGATTCGGGCCAAGCCGATCTTGGAAGCGCCCCGCCAGTTT
>JACRBK010000046.1 GCA_016234525.1 Chloroflexota bacterium | reverse complement strand
TGAGAGCGTTCTCGCCCGCCGCCGCCCAAAATCACTATCGCATCGACGGGTTGCAGTGGGTCTGACACGACCAAAAAATGACCTATCCAGCGCAGCCAGACATTATGAGTGATCACGACCAGCGCGATGATCCCCCCTAACAGCAGGATACAGCCACGACACCCTCGTGTGCACCGGGGTTTGATAAGCCATCGCATTCGTTTGAGTCCTCAATGGGGGCAAAACATAGGAAAGGTGACAGGAGGATACAACCGTATCCTCCTGCGGGCGAACGTTGTTAGAGCCTGGGGCCAGCGGCCTGTACTTCGGGCGTGGCTTGATCGGCAAATTTCTTAAAGTTATCCACATAACGCGCAGCAAGCTGGCGATACCGTTTCCAGTATTCACCCTCGCTCGGCCACGACTTCGCCGGATACAGCACATTCTGCGGTACGCCGGGGCAGACTGCCGGGACTTCGAATCCGAACAGTGGGTCATGATAATAGTCAACATCGAGCAGTGCGCCGGTGAGGGTCGCGTTAAGCAGGGCGCGTGTATGCTGGATGCTGATACGTTTGCCCACGCCATAAGGCCCGCCGACCCAACCCGTATTGAGCAGCCAGCAGTTGACATTGTAGCGCTCAATCTTCCGCTTGAGCAAGTCAGCGTAGAACATGGGGTGATGGACCATAAACGGCGCGCCGAAACACGCGCTAAAAGTGATCTCTGGCTCACTGCTCAAGCCGACTTCGGTTCCTGCGATCTTGGATGTGTAACCCGAAATGAAGTGGTAGAGAGCCTGTTCCGGGGTCAGCCGGGCAATCGGCGGCATCACGCCTTGAGCATCGCACGTCAGCAGCACGATATTCTTGGGGTGTCCCCCCATTTTGTCTTCTACCGCATTATCGATATAGGACAGCGGATACGAGGCGCGGGTGTTCTCGGTGATCTTCTCGTCGTCCAGGTCGATTTTGCGCGTGATCGGGTCGAATACCACGTTTTCCAGCAGTGTCCCGAAACGGTGCGTCGCGGCGTAAATCTGCGGCTCAGCGCTGGGCGAAAGCTGGATCACTTTGGCATAACAGCCGTTTTCAAAGTTAAATACACCGTCATCGCCCCAGCCGTGTTCGTCATCCCCGATCAGCCCGCGTGTGGGGTCAGCGGAGAGGGTGGTTTTGCCGGTTCCCGACAGCCCAAAAAACAGCGCGACATCATCTGTGCCGCTGCCCTGATTCGCTGAGCAGTGCATGGTCATCACACCTTCGAGCGGCAGCAGATAGTTCATCACCGTAAAGATGGACTTTTTGATCTCACCGGCATACGCTGAATCGGCGATGATACACAGACGCCGCTCAAAACTGAGCGCAATCACGGTGCTGGTGCGCGTGCCGTCAATGCCTTCTACAGCCTTAAACCCAGGCACAGCCAACACGGTAAAATCAGGCACATGCTGCCGGTATTCTTCGCGGCTTTCGGGCAGAATAAACATATTCCGCGCGAACAGGGCGTGCCAGGCGTGTTCGGTGATGATACGGACGGGCAGGCGGTAATCTGGATGTGCCCCGGCGTAACAGTCCTGCACGAACACATCGCGTCCCTGCAAATAACCCTGTACGCGGCAGAACAGGTCGCTGAATTTTTCGGAACTGAGCGGGCGGTTATATTCCCCCCACCACACATGATCCTCGGTTTCAGCTTCGCGCACGATGTATTTATCTTGCGCGGCGCGGGCGGTGTGTTTGCCCGAATTAACGACAATCGGTCCCATGCTGGTAATGCGCGCCTCGCCCCGGAAGGCGATCTCTTCGTACAGCGCCTCAGTGGGCAGATTCCAATAACTCTGGCGCAGGTTGGTCAGGCCGTGATGCAACAAACCATAGTCCGCCTTATGAGCGTGGGCCTGGTCTTCGGCGGGGGTTTTGATATTCAATAGATTATTCATACCAACCTCTACATCCAGTCACGGATCAGTTTACGATCCCCAATATAAATATCGTTCGGCGCGTTCGGATCGAGCGCCCATTTCAGGCGTTTGACGGCTTCGATCAGGGCTTTGGCCTGGCCAGCAAAACTCATCCGCAGATAACCTTCCATGCCAAACTCTTTGCCCGGCACGGTGACGACCAGCGCTTTTTTGAGCAAGAAGGTCGCCAACTGCACCGAGTCAGCGCCATAGGCGCGGAAATCGGGCAGCACATAAAAGGTGCCATCCGGTTTGATTGTCTTGACCCCGGTGAAAGTTTGCAGTTCGTTCAGGATCACGTCACGGTTGTTCTGGATGCCCAGCCGCAGGTTTTCCACCACGCTCTGCACGCCGGTCAGCGCGCCTTCAGCGGCGGCCTGAGATACCAGCGAGGGTGATGATGTGGTTTGCGCCTGGACATTCGTCATCACCGATACCAGGCGGCGGTTGGCGATGGCCCAGCCGATTCTGAACCCCGTCATGCCGTACAGCTTGGAAACCCCGTTAACCACCACAATACGCGTGGTTTCAATATCGCGGTTGGTGTAGCGATAGGCTGCCGGAACCTGCTTGCCATCAAAAACCAGCTTGTGATAAATGTCGTCCATGATCAGGTAGATGTCTTTGCGTTCGCACAGTTCTACCAGTTGGGCGACCAATTCTTCGGGGTAGATCGCACCAGAGGGATTGTTCGGGCTGTTGAGGATGATCGCTTTGGTGTATGAACTGACAGCCTGTTCGATCTCCTCGAACTTGGGGATAAACGTCCCGTCTTCGGGTGTGACGATCACCGGCACGCCGTACACCATTTTGACCATCTCAGGGTAGCTCACCCAATAGGGGGCCAGAATAACCACTTCATCCTGCGGATTGATGATCGAATAGAGCAGGTTGAATAACGACTGCTTCGCGCCCGTCGAAGCGATCACATTTTCCGGTGTGACCAAACGACCATAATTTTCTTCGGTATAACGAATAATGGCTTTTTTAAGCGAGCGAGTGCCGTCAACAGGCGTATATTTTATATCGCCGTCTTTCAGCTTGGCGGCAGACCCCAGAATAGCAGTAATCGGGGCCTTATTGGTGGGTTCCCCCACGCCCAGGTTGATCACCGGCTGCCCTTTCTCGCGGAGGATCATCGCTTCCTCGTTGAGTTTGAGGGTGGGTGATTCTTTAATCTCTCTTGCAAGCTGGCTGATACTCATAGAAAAGACAGTCTCCTCAGTACAATCTTTCGCACAGATTACTGTGCGCTCAACGCGGCAATAGTTTGTCGGACCATTTCGGTGAACTCGGTGACAGCCTCGTTATCGGGTTTGGCGCCCAGGTGTTCGCGCGGATCAATCGGGTCGCCCACGATCACCGAGATTTTTCGCGGTCTGGGGATTGTTACCCCTTTGGGCATGGCCTCGGCTGCCCCGCGAATGGCGACTGGCAGAATCAATACATTAGCTTTGTGAGCCAGCTTGACAAACCCAATCTTAAAGGGCTGAAGTTTGCCGTCCAGGCTGCGTGTCCCTTCAGGAGCGATCAGCAAGTTTTGGCCGTTGCGCAGCGCCCGCAGCAAAATTCGGGCCGTGGTGGTGTCGGTAATTTCGCGGTCTAGAGGAATGGCGCCGGATAGGTTGGCGATCCAGCGTGTTTTGGGGTCGGCAAATAATTCTTTTTTGCCCGGCATACACAGGTTATACATGATGCGCAGCCCGACAGCTATCCCGACCAGCGGCACGTCAAGATGGCTGGTATGGTTAAAGATCACAATAAACTGACGGCCTTCATTGAGTAATTCATTCAGTTTTTGTGAATTTCGGCGGCGCGTGAACCGAAAATAGAGCCGGAATAAGGAGTTTGCCACGACAAAGGCAATCAGTACAAAGGCGTGATTCGCGTGTGGCGTGCTTTTTTCTTGTTCTTTTTCTTGCATAGCAGGCGAAACCCATCGATTGACCAGACAACACCGTGGTATTATACCGCGTTTAAGGTTCTGACAATCAATTGTTTTTGTTGAGGACGCGGTGCTAATCGATGCTTTTGGTTAGTTTGCACCGAGTTTGCGCCGCATCAGATCAATGATCCAGCGCCACTCTTCCAGGCCCAGGCGTGCTGCTAATGCTGCGAAAACGATGAAACCTGCGCCGCCCGCGCTGATCACCGTCAGGGCATAGGCCAGGGTTCCGCCCGCAGGCAGAGCACGATCCAGCGCCAGCGCGACTACAAAGGCCGTCAGCCCCATCCCGGCAGCAGCGGCACAGGTGCGCAGCAGCGTTCGGATCAACCGCTGCCCGCCAAAACCATCCATACCCCGCCCCAACAGCCAGGCCGATACCCCCGTATGGATCACATGCTTGACCGAGTCGGCGACCATCAGCGCAAAAAAACTGTACCAGCGCAGCAGGTAGATCGCCGTGACCATATAGGCCGCCAGTGAGAGCAGCCCGATCAGTGCAGGGGTCAGTGTATTCTGGCGAGCGTAAAAGGCGAACACCAGCAGCAGATCGAGCGCCGCAAACGGCAGCCCAAGCAGATACAGCCGCAGCGCCAGGGCGGTGATCGAAGTATCGGTAGAGTTAAATTTGCCGTGTTCAAAAATCAACCCGACAACCGGCTCAGCCAGCACAAACAGCCCTACCGCCGCCGGGATGATCAATACTGCGGCCAGCCGTAATCCCTGTCCCAACGTGGTCTTGAAGTCAAACAAGCCGGATAGATTGACCGCTTGCCGCGAGAGCGTGGGCAAGATAGCCACTGAGATCGCGATGGCGACTAATCCCTGTGGGAATTGGAGCAGTGTGGTGGCCCAGTTCATATACGAGATGCTTTTCTCGCCGGTACTCGATGCAAGGTTATAGCTAAACGGGCGGTTGACCAGCACATCCAGCGCCAGGGAGGCCATCACGGGTAGATACAACAGCCCGATCCGCCGCACCCCTGGATGTGACCATACACCGCGCAGCCGGAAACGCAGGCGCGCATCGTGCAGACCAGGGAATTGCAATCCTAGCTGGACCACAGCCCCCACCATCCAGCCGAACGCCGCCGCTGTGATTCCCATACTGCCCGCGAAAACGAGTGTGACGATCACAATGGTGCCGTTAAAGACGGTTGAGGCAAACGCAGGCCAGGTAAAGCGCCGCAGTGCATATAACAACCCGGACAGCACTGCAAACAGGCTGAGAAACATTAGCGCCGGAGCCGTGACGCGCAGCAGGTGGGTAGCTTGATCGATCACAGCGGGAGAGGCTTTGTCGCTGGCTACCAACCCGATAATCTGCGGCGCGAAAATTTCCAGGCCCAGAATCAACGCCGAGAGGGTGATCACCACGATCCCTAACAGGGCGTTGACCAGTTCCCACAGATCGTGGCGATCATCGCGAGCAGCGTATTCGCCGAGGACCGGGATCAGTGCCGAGTTGACATGCCCGCCGATCAAAAGATCGTACAAACCGCGCGGCACGATGATCGCCAGATTAAACGCATCAACCGCTGCCCCTGCGCCAAACAAGTGTGAGAGGATGATCTCACGCGCCAGCCCTAACACCCGGCTGGCGACGTTTCCCAGCGCGATCACGCCGGTGGCGCGAGCCATACTTTCAGGTGGGCGAGTATCAAGTGGAGTTTGGGTTTGTTCGGCAGGAACAGCCGGGGTTATCACCGCATTCATGGGTAGGTCCTATCAGATTACAAAATATCGGGGGCAGTGAATTGGCCCCCGATATTCCTACTCTACCCGAACACGGCTCGAAATGCTATAGATGATCACCCTGCTGCCGCCTGACGAAAGGGGTATATCACATATTCCGTGACAGCCGGTCGATACCCGTCGCCCCGCTTGGATGTGACGACTGCCGCTCGGCGATCTGAGGTGTGCCGTCCCCTTCATAACACCGGACTTCGAACACGTGCCGCCCATCACTGAACGGCCAATCATAACGCCAGATCACCCAGGTGGTATCGGAAAGCGGGCTGCGCAGGCGGGCTTCGGCCCACTCACCATCGTCAACTTTAACTTCGACTTTTGAAATACCGCGCGCGCCTGCATGTGCAATGCCGCCTACCGGCACATAGGTCACGCCGTCCTGTTCAAACAGACTGTCGGAGGCAGCAACATCCACCACCGATGTGGCCCGCATTTGGGCCACTTTATCCCAACCGCGCTCGACCCAATATCCTTCTTCATCGTGTTCGATCACTTCAATATCAGTGATCCATTTAGGCTGTTTCATGCCATAACGATCCGGGATGTAAATCCGCAGCGGATAACCGTGTTCGTACAGCAGCGGGATTCCGTCCCAATGATACGCCAACATCACGCGCCGCTCACTGTTCACCAGATCGAGCGCCACCGTCTCATAAAAACCATCAGAGCTGGTGATCTTAAGATGGGCAGCTTTGGGTTGCAGCCCGGCATCGGCTAACACATCTTGCAGGCAGGCTCCCGTCCAGAGCGTCGTGCTGGTCAGATCACCGCCCACAGAATTGGAAATGCACGCCAACGTTACATACTGATCCATTGGCTCGTAATTATTCATGAGATCGTCAATCGACAGCGCCAGCGGATGATCAACCAATCCTTTGATATTCAGCCGCCACGATGCGGCGTCAATTTCGGCGGGGCGCACGTTAATGTCAATCCGGTAGTGATCTTCCAGCGGGGTATATTCAGCGCGTGTTCCCGGTGCGGGGATCACTGGATCATTCTGGTTGGGTAGTTTGCTCGCCGTCGCAGCGGCGGCCTGACGGTTCTTACGAATCTGATCCCGGTAACTTTTTTCTTCGGCGTATTCCAGGTAGTAACCCACACCCGCGCCTAAAATGGTCAACGTCGCCGTGCTGCTGCCCACGCGAATAATAAACTCGCGGCGGTTGATCTTCATGGCGCTGACCGGCGCGCTGGTTTGGATCGGGATGGTTTCAAATTCAGCCGGATACAAGCGGTCATAACTCCAACCGAGCGCCGCTCCCCACACGAAAAAAGCCAGCGCTAGCCAGAAAACACTGGTCGTAGTAGAAGTATCATAAACACCCATTTTCAGGCTGATCAAGATGGCGGGGATGCCTAACAGCGCCGCGATCACGATCCCCGACAGATAACGCGCCGCCCCGGTCAGATTCTTGAGGCGTGCCAACCCCCAAAATAATACGGCCCCGGCGGCTACTCCCCCGCCGAAAAACATGAGCAGCCCGGATAACGTTTCAATACGTTTGGCTGCGCTAGACGTTTCCCCCAGGTCGAATTCGCGGATGGTATCGACCATCACCTCGATGCTTTTACCGATCACGTCGCCCGGCAAGGTGCGCGCCAGCCAGTCAAACAGATCAAAAGGTGGAAATGGCAGTCCCGCTGCCTGCTCTCCCAGATATAATAGAGCCATTAAAGGAGCGGTGAGCAGGACGCCCACCAGCGCACCCATCAACAGCCGTACTCTTTGCATGGTTGGTTCGCTCCGCAGACTCACTTAAACGATAAGTATGCAGGTTATAACAAAAATGATCGATGATGGATGGGATTTTGAACAGCCTCAAGAAGCTTACGCCCAATTGATTATCACGGTGATCGAGCGTGCGCCGCTGTTGGCGATTCCCCGCCTGGCGCGAATCGCAGTTGAAGTGTTGGCGGATAGTCGTAGATATACTCCCGGTATATTATGGGGCGGCGTAGTTCTGCCCGAAGCGATCCGGCTGGTGATCGGTCCGGCTCATGATGACCGGCTGATCGATTTTGTGGATCAGTTTAAAGCTCAGACCGAAAAAAGGCTGTTAGCGGCCATTCTGCGGGCGGATGATGATTCATTGGATATGGTGCTGCGTTATACGCCGGTATGGGGCGGGGTGATCTATCGGGTATGGGAGGCGGGCTGTCACCGTTCGATCTTCTGGACGGAATATAAATTGAGTAATGCGGTGTA
>JACRBK010000145.1 GCA_016234525.1 Chloroflexota bacterium | reverse complement strand
GGCGTGATCGTCGGGCTGGCCGTCGCTGTCGCGCTGGGTCGTGGGGTATTGGTCGGGATCGGTGTCATCGTCGCTTCAGGGCTGGGTGTGACCGTTGGCGTAAGAGACGGAACCAGGGTAAACGTCGGCGACGGCGTAGGCGTTGGCGTGGTATCAGGTGTAAAACTCGGCAGTAAAACCTCGTCCGCCAAACGCACTTGAAGGGCCGTATTGCGCTGCGCCGCCGTTTGGAGTTGTTTCCATTCGTTAAACGAGGCCCGTGTTACCGCATACTGGATCAAATCGGATTGGCGGTGCGTCAAGCTAGCGATCCGTGACTCTAAATTCACGCGCTCGCCATAGCCCTGCGACATCAGATCGAGTGCCTGCTCAAGTTGTTCGGTCGCTTCGCCTAATACGCGCGGATACACCTCGTCGCGCCGGTCCAGCAGCAGGCTAAACTCATCCAGCCGCCGGTCTGCCAGATTCACGCGCAGCGACGGTTCACCGCCCTGCGAAACCAACCCCAGCCGCACGTCTTCGATAGTGCGTTTGGTCGAATATAACGTGTCACCGGGCAGGCTGTTCGCCGAAGCACGCGACACACCGCCCAACGCCAGGATCACGATCAAACAAGCAGCGGCAGCATAACGCACCACCTGGAAAACAGGCCGCCAAACGCGCCGGGTTGGTGCGGGGCGCGCAACGTGCAGTTCTTTATGACGCTGGCGCAGTTGCGCTTCGATCCGGCTGAGCGCCGCATGATTCAGCGAAATATCCGGCCCCTGGGCCAGCCGCCGGGCCGCGTCCACAATCGGATCGTTTTCTGCTCCTGCATCGTCTCTGACAGCGCGGCTGTGCGGCGGGATCACCTGATCCAGACGGTGGAGGAGATCATCAGCTTCAGGAGGGATCATATTACTCATGGCGATCTCCCCGAATATAATACCGGCCCTTTTTAGCCGTCCCTAACAGTTCCGCCAGTCGTTTAAGCGCCCGGTGCTGAATGGTAGCGACGGCTCGCACACTTTTATCAATGATCAGCGCCACTTCGCCATGACTTTTACGTTCGACAAACCGCAATAACAAAATCGTCTGCTGTTCTTCGCTCAATTCGTGCAAGGCGGCGCGCAGTTCGTCTAGTTCCTGCTGGTCTTGCAGTGTGATCTCCAATGGCTTATGACCATCGTGCAATGCTTCGGTGAGTGCTTCTTGGGGGTGGCGCTGACGCGCGCGGTAATGGTCGGAGACTCGCGCCGCCGCGATGCGGTATAACCACGCCTCAAAGGGCGCGCCTGTAAAGCGATACCCCGGCAAACTCTCGACCATACGTAAAAACACCTCTGCCGTTAAGTCTTCCACAACCGCATTATCCGACACCCGGTAAGCAATGTACCGGGTGATCGCAGAAACATAGCGGCGATAGAGCAGCGCAACGGCGTTATCATCGCCCTGCTGGGCGCGTTCGATTAAGAATTGATCTGGTTGATCGACCATTCGTTCTCAAGGGTTAAGTGGCACGATCGATAAACCAACTATAGCGCACTTGCCCCTGATATAAAAAGGGTCCGGCCCAATAAAGTGGGACTTCATCCCTTGACATCCCTTAGAACTTCTCCCCGTTCAAAGGATAACAAGGGATGAAGCCCAGACACCACATACCATAACCTACCCGTAGATGATGGGGAGCGCGGCAGACCGCGCCCCCTGCCCAAGTGATCTACGGATCGGGCCTACTTCTTCTTGCCCTTGTCTTTATCTTTGTCCTTATCCTGACCGGGCGGGTTTCCGCCGTGACCCGGATTGTCACCCGAATGTCCCGGCGCGTTTTCGCTGTTACCAGGGCCGTCTACTTCCGCCGAATCTTCTGCTTCGTCTTCGGAGTCATGATGTCCAGAGATCACCTGGCCCGGCGCGAGCGAACTGGGATGAACGTCATAGTGTTTCTTGATATTTCCCCAGCCCTCGCCATCCCGGCGCATCTGCAACACATCGTCAGCGGTCGTGCCTTCGACCTGCTCTGCGATCAGCAGGGCATGAGCGATCTCACCAAAGCCGAAACCTTCGCAGCGCCAGCCCGCGATCACAGAGTAGTCCACGCCAAATTCAGCCGCCAGCGATAAGGCTACCGGGTGATCGTCACGGAAATCGCAATCATCTTCTTCGGGTTCTTCGCAGGCATCACCGATGCCATCTGCGTCAGCATCCTCTTGTAAGGGATTGGGGACCAGCGGGCAGTTATCCAGGTCATCGATCACACCATCCGCGTCGGAATCGGGTTCGCAGGCATCACCAATACCATCTGCATCGGCGTCAAGCTGATCCAGATTGGGAACCAGCGGGCAGTTATCCAACTCGTCTGCGATGGTATCCCCATCAAAATCACCCTGGCAGGCGTCACCAACGCCGTCGCCGTCGGTATCGAGTTGATCAAGGTTGGGGACCAGCGGGCAGTTATCCAGGTCATCGATCACGGTATCCAGGTCGGTATCGGGTTCGCAAGCGTCGCCAATGCCGTCCGCGTCCGTGTCAAGCTGATCGAGATTGGCGACCACCGGGCAGTTATCTAACTCGTCGGCTACGGTATCGCCATCAGCATCACCCTGGCAGGCGTCACCAACGCCGTCGCCGTCGGTATCGAGTTGATCGAGGTTGGGAACCAACAGGCAGTTATCCAGATCATCGATCACGGTATCCAGGTCGGTATCAGGTTCGCAGGCATCGCCGATGCCATCCGAGTCAGCATCCTCTTGAGCAGGATTAACCACCAACGGGCAGTTATCCAGGTCATCGATCACACCGTCCAGGTCCGTATCGGGTTCACAAGCATCGCCAACACCATCGGCGTCGGCATCCTCTTGATAGGGATTGACTACCAACGGACAGTTATCTTCGGTATCGATAATGCCATCTCCGTCGGTGTCAGTTTGAGCCAACACTGTCAGATGAGGCGCGAATACCAGCATCGTCAAAACGCTGGTCAGCACGAATAACCATTTTAAGAAAGAACGAGGTTGCATTTTTTACTCCCTTTACTCGAATGGCGCACTTACCAGCCATACCGAAGACCGCCCATCAATCTTACGGTTTTAGGAATAAGGTACTGGCGTTACAATAGGTTTTGACCGGATGAGCGCAGGAGCAATAACCGTGACAACAGGTATCGAACACTCTCCTCAGATCGTGGTAAAAGACCCTGTCAGCGGCGAAACCGTCGGCACGGTGACGAATCACTCGGCGGAAGAGATCGGCGCGGCAGTGGATCGAGCGCGGGCGGCTCAGCCGGGCTGGGACGCGCGCGGCAGCCGAGGGCGGGCGCGTCTGCTGCAATTGTGGGGCGATGAACTGTGGCGCAGCCGGGAAACTATAATTCAGACGATACGTCGCGAAACCGGAAAAAATGATACGGGGGCGCTGCTCGAAATTATTGTATTGGACAATGTGATCGATTATTACGCCCACCACACGCCGCGCCTGCTGCGTCCCCAGCGCCGCCGCACGATGTTTCCGATCATCCAGAACGCCCGCGTCTATTACAAACCGTATGGCGTGGTGGGGTTCATCACCCCCTGGAATTATCCCTATCTCAACGCCTATCTGGATGTTATTCCCGCGCTGGCGGCGGGAAACACCGCCGTACTCAAACCCAGCGAGATAACCCCGTTCACGGCCCAATACGCCGCCGCCTGCGCCTACCGGGCCGGGATTCCTCAAGACGTGATCCAGGTGATCACGGGGGATGGGCAGACCGGCGCGGCGTTGGTGGATCGGGTGGATTACATCGCTGTGACAGGCAGCACCGCCACCGGGCGTAAGGTCGCCGTGCGCGCCGCCGAACGGCTGATCCCCTACAGCCTGGAATTAGGCGGCAAAGACCCGCTGATCGTGCTCGAAGATGTGGACCTGGATATGGCCGCTGCAACCGTCTTGCAGGGAGCGCTGGAAAACGCCGGGCAGGTCTGCGTCAGCACGGAGCGCGTGTATGTAGTGGAGACCATCTATGATCACTTTGTCGAGCGGCTGGCCCACTATGCCCACCAATTAAACGTTGGGCCGGGCGATGGCCTGGATGTGCATGTCGGCAGCATGACCAATGAACGCGAGGTCCGGCGCTGCGAGACTCAAGTAGCCGATGCGATCAGCAAAGGCGCGCAGGTGATCTTCGGCGGGCGCCGCCGCCCGGAACTTGGCCCGCTGTTTTTTGAGCCGACGATCTTAGTCGATGTGAACCACACCATGGACGTCATGCGCGAAGAGACTTTTGGGCCGCTGGTGCCAGTGATGCGCGTTTCCAACGCCGAAGAAGCAGTCCGGCTGGCGAACGACAGCCAATATGGGTTGTCGTCGGCGATCCTGACGCGCGATCTCAAACGCGGCCAACGGCTGGCGCGGCAGCTTCAGGCGGGCGATACCAGCATCAACCGCACCCAGTTTGTGATCGGTACGCCGTCGCTGCCGTCGGGCGGAGTCAAAGACAGCGGGATCGGTCGGCGCAACGGCCCGGAAGGATTAATGCGGTTTGTGCGCACCCAGTCGATCCTGACGGACCGGCTGTGGATCGCTAAGCCGATCCTGACTCAGCTTGATCCGACGTTGTTCCGGCTGCTCAAGATTCAACGGGTGCTGCGGCGCTGGATTCCGTTTTTGCGGCTGTGAGAGAAAAGCGGCCTCATCCCCTGCCGCTGCCGAATGTCGTTTTTCGGTAGGGGTGCCGCTGGCTGTGCCGGCTATTTCTTCATTATCTTGAGCACTTCAGTGCGCCATTTCTTCACCAGCATGTCGTGTGGAATAATATGCAGCGCCGCGTCATAATCCGCCAGTGCTTTTTGATACTCCCCTTGTTTCTCATACACCAGTGCTCGGCTGAGATAGGTCTGGGCATGTTTTGGATTGAGGCGGATCGCTTCGGAATAGTTCTCTATCGCGCCCTGATCATTCCCCAAATCGTGAAGTAGATTTCCGTGCGAGAAATACCGCTCAGCGATAAGTCCTACATACCTGCGGGTAGCTTTTTCGAGCTTGCTCCGTACAACAGCTCGCTCGGCGGTAGGGGTAGGACGGATTACGCCGTAAAAAGGCTGGTTCAAAAACCCGGTTCGTAGACGCTCCAACACTAGATCAAAATCTGGGTATAACCATTGTAGGCCATTGAATCGCGTCAGTTCGACCAGCCTGCCCGTTAAGAGATTTTCTATACCCGCAAAAGCAAACATCCCCACCAGAATAGGCACAATATTGCGCTGCAACTTTATGGCGTATTCGATCTCGCGGCACATCCAGTCGTCCGGATCAGCACAATGATCAAGCGCCCCCGGTGTCAACACAATCAAAAAATGTGCGCGCGCGGAGATCTGGTTGAGAACAACAGGATCAAACGGCCTGCTGTCGATGCCCTCCACATCGATAAACACATCATAATCATGCGCGCGCAGGTCCATGAAGGTCGAGAGTGCGACAAACGGATAATGACTGCGGCGGTAGCTGATAAAGACGGTTTTTTCGACATCGGGCATGGGTGGCTCTCTCGCAGAAACAAATGAGATTGTAAGTTGATTTTATTATAGCGCAGTATTCACGCGAAAAGAATGGGGGTTCAGCTCGATGAATTATAATCCGGCAGATCGGACTCTAAGCGCCGGAGTCGAGGACTCAGCGCCGCCGCCAACGTGGTGATCAGGATGATCGCGCCGACAATGACCAGCAGCAGGCCCATTCCTGATCCCTCTTGCCGCCCCACCAGCGGCGCGACGATCCGCCAGCCGGAGCGATGCACAGCGGGTTCGAGCAGACGATCCACCAGCGCCCCGGTGATCAAAAATGAAAAGGGAGTCGCCAGCATAAACATCTGCCCGGTGAGCGCAAAGACTCGCCCTTGCAGATCGGCGGGAGTCTTGACCTGCAAAATCGAGGTAAACAGCGCTCCCGCCAGCGGCAGCGGAAACATAGCCCAAAAGATCGAAAACGCGATCAAGACCGGGTGGCGCGCCACGCCATAACCGATCAACATGATCCCCAGCAGCCCATATCCCGCCAGGATGATCGGCATCCGCCGCCGGACACGCCCGATCAATGCGATGGTCACCGCCCCAGACAGCGCCCCCAGATTCATCGCTCCTAGCAGCAGCCCCAACAGCGACTCGCGCCCGGTGATCGAGAGAATATAGGGCAGCGCCATTTCGAGCGGGCCGTTGATCAGAAAAAAGAT
>JACRBK010000144.1 GCA_016234525.1 Chloroflexota bacterium | reverse complement strand
TTTGATCAGCAGATTCGCGGTCATCAGCACAAACTGAACCTGGGTTTCATTCAGGTTTTCCATGTCTTCGGTGTCCATGTCGAGCGCGGCCATCGCGGGGTTTTGCAGCAGACGCAGCACGATGCCGGGCAGTTCAGGATCAGCCAGCAGGCCCTTCACATCAAAGGTGGTGGTGAAGGTGTACATCGTCTGGCCCATCAGTTCCGCGTCGGCGTTGCGTGTGGTGGAGATGTATTTGTTCACGAGGGTGATAATTTCGTCATAGGCCCCCGTGAGTTCGGACATCTGCGCCAGGGATTCCTGAAACTCTTCGCTTTGAAGCTGCGTCAACATCTCTTCAAGCGACTGCATCAAGTCTTCGCGATCCGTGTCCGTCATTTCGACTGGTTCACCAAACCACGCATCGGCCCCGGTGGGCGAATCCAGCCGGACATACAGGCTGCTGTCTTTAAAGATCACATCGGCGCCGCCGGACAATGTTTGACCGGGCGCTTGCAGCGCGGCGTTATCGATAGTCAGTTGCAGCCCGGTTTCGGCCAACAGGCGCTCGACGAAAGCCACATCAATCTGCTGCAACAAGCTGATCACGGGCGCGTAATCTGTCGGAGAAGTCATGGCGGGCATTTCGCTGGCCCACGCCGTCAAAAATTCGGGCAGCACGACGGTGGCTGAGCCGCTGCCTTCAACCATGATCGATTCGGGTCCGGCTTCTAGCGAGAGGTCAATCGCCCAGGCAGGGATGGTGAATGAATGAATGCTCTGAGTCATCTGTGCCGAGTCTTTGAGAATCTGGCAGTCGGCTTCGCTAAGGCCGTTACAGTTCGTCTCATAAATTCCGCCGCCCTGAGCCATCACCGGCCCGCCCACCAGCAGCGCAATTAATAAGATCACGAGTCCAATAAGCGACATCTTTTTCACGTTCAACCTCCACCTATGATCTTCAAACTCTGACGATAATCCTTGTGATTCAGGTATTAACTATTTTTACGTGGCGAATGTTGAGGAGTTGCAGATCGAGACAAGAAAAATCCCCTCTCTAAGCAAAGTAGAGAGGGGAAAGTAACGCTAAAGCTGAATTACATGCCCAAACCTTCGGTTATGCCCTGAAACGGATCTTCGAGTTCGTCCAACGGTTTGGTGGTTTCGGGCAGGGTGACTTCAACCGGCTCGTTGATATTTTCGATGCCGGCCAGGAAGTGGAATTCGCCCGTGATCTTGCCGATTTCGGGGGCCAACATGCTGGCGTCGAGATTCAGCAGCACATCAGCCTTGAGGCCGTGCAGCATCTGGTCTTCCAGGCCGACCCATTCTTCGACCGCGATGGTGGTCCCGGCGAACATGGGCTGGATGAACATGGCCATCATCTGCATATCTTCTGGGGTCATGGCCGGGGTTTCCGAGCCTTCGCCGCCCATCGACATGCCGAGCACTTCGCCGATCATCGGCGATGACAGGAGCGCGACGACCAGTTGAGTCAGGTCGATGTTGGTGGCAAAGACAGCGTTACCGTCTACATCGGCGCCGCGTGTCGTGGTGACAACACCGGTCAGGTCGATGCCCATATCGGTCAGGTCGCTCACGCCGGGCAGACCTTCGCCCTCAGCGCCGCCCAACATATCGCCCGCACCCGCGAGGCTGCCCAGACCCAGGCTTTCCAGGTCTTCGGCGGTCATTTCGTCAGCATACCATTCGCCATCATAGAGCACGTAGACCATAGCCGGGGTAACGATCATCTCAATGCTGAGGGTTTCGGTGCCGGTGGACGATACCGCAGTCGCTTCGTCGATCACCAGGTGAATCACGAAGTCAGTTTCGCTCGCCATCGAGAATTCGCCGCTGCCTTTGGCATCGAACGAAATACTTTCTTCGGCTGTTTGACCCTGGAGGCTGACGCTCCATTCAGGGCTGGCGAAAGAGGTGATACTTTCGGCATTGGTCTGAGCCACGACGAGCAGTTGGCAATCTTCGTCGCTCAGGCCGCTGCACAAAGGATTAGCACCGTCCTGGGCAGCAGCGGGCAGAGCCGCCACAATCAACACTGCCAGCATGACCAACACCGGCATCCAACGTGCAATTTTCTTCATGGTTTAATTCTCCTCATGATGTGCTTAAGGCGTGTGTTCTAATTACAAGTTGTGATGAGCAGCGCGCCTACGATCTAGTATAGTAGGATAAGTCCGTTTCGCAATAGTGGGAGTAATAAAAAGTCGCAAAAAACCTTTAAATGCCCCTTTCTTCGTTAGCGCAGCAGAAGGGGGGAGTATCCCCTCTCCAACTGAGTCAGAGAGGGGGTAGGGGGTGAGGTCGCTTTTGACTTCGCCCCTCAACATAACCGGATTATTTTTTCAAAGTGCATTGGGTTGCCCCATTGGGGCAGGGCAAGCCCAGCCCCTACAGTTCCAAATGCTGCTCGGACTGACTACTGCCCGCCGAAGACGCTGCCGCCCAAACCACCACCGAACAGGCCGCCTTCTTCACCCAACAGACCCGCACCTTCGCTTGCATCTTCGGGCGCGGTGATCGCCAACGGCGCATTGTGCTGGGTGATGTCGCCGGAGAGAATGTAGCTCATGGTGATCTTGCCTTCTTGACCCATGGACGACATATCCATATTGAGCAGGTACGTGTCCTCAACGCGGTGAATGTAACCATCATCCGCGCCGATATAGATCGTGGTCGAGAATTCGGACCCGGTAAAGACCGGCAGCAGCATCGCCGACATCATCGCGATCTGCGCTGCATCGACGCCGCCCAGGTCTTCCTGCGACAGGCCGAGGCTTTCACCACTGGCGGCAAAACCAGTTTCCATCATGGCGGCCAAGGCTTCGCCGTTGCTCAGCAGTTTTGCCAGATCGAGCGTCAGAGTCTGGACGTGCATCGTCTGCCCACCCATCTCCACATCGGCGCCCGCCGTCACGGTGAAGATCGCCGGATCGCTGAACAGATCCAGCCCGGCCCCAGTCACACCGCCGATACCCAGCAGCAGGCCCAGGCCCAATAGGGCGTTGGCGTCCAGTTCTTCATACACCCAGGTTTCGCCACCGTCGCGGCTGGTATAGCCCTTGTTGCCGACGATGATGAATTCGGTATTGCTGAGCGACACATCGCCCGTATCGGCGGTCATTTCGCCTTGTTCGAGCTTGGCGCGCAGGTTGGCCCCCAGGCCCTCGGTCGCTTCGGCGACCTGATATTCAAATGAGCCGGTAACGATGGCATTGGTGACGGTTGTCCCATCATCTACGACCAGCGCCATATCCAACCCTTCGACCACGACCGCCTGAAGCTTGCTCATCATCTGGTAGGCATCCTGACGTGCCTGACAGGAGTCAGCGGCTTCACCTTCGGCGCAAACGGCTTTGCTGACCGCCATCATGCTCGAACCAGCGGGCAGCGGAAAACCGCACGCCAGCATCGGCACGGCCAGCATCGCAAATAACATCAAAAACAGACCCCATTTCTTCATTTTTGTTTTCCTTTTGAGGTATTGGATAAACACAGTAATTGTGATTATAGGATATTTCATGAGCGCGCCACAACCCTGAATTGGGGGGGCCAAAATCATCGGGATGGGGATACAATCGTGAAAAAGAGCAGGGTACAGCACCATGAGGAACCATGATCGGAATTGAAATTTTGGCGGCAGTGTTGGCAGGAAGTGGGGCGCTGATCGGTGGTGGGGTGTGGTTGACCCGCCGCAGACACCAGCTTTTTATCAACCGCAGCCGTTCCGACTGGGTGCATGACGGCCAGATCATTCATTTTGGGCCGGTGGGCGTGACAATCCTGGGGCAGCGTCCCCGATCAATGTACGGTCAGGGAACCTGGGGCGCGCTGGGAATCAGTGGGGATCAACTGGTGTTTCACAGCCCCAACGGGCGCGGCGATTTTCATTTGCCGCTGGCAGCGGTGCGACAGATTCACTTGCAAATGGTGCAGGTATGGATCGGCAAAACTGCCGCACGTTACCGCGCGCTGGTTGTCCATTATGAAAGTTCGGGCGAGTGGTGGGTGGCGACCTTAACATCCAGCGCGCTAGAGGAAACAGCGCAGGCACTCGCCAAAAGCTGTGGGCTGCCCGTGAGCAGCGCCGGAGCCGTGCGGGATGATTTTGGCCCGGCCAAAGCCACGCGCATGGATCAGGATGTATACGGCGAATGGCGGCGTGATCGCCCCGGTACGCTTTATCTGGCGCTGGACCGGCTGCTGTTCGACTGGCGCGATCCGATTCTGCTCAGTCAGATCGAACGGCTGGATGTGATCCCACACGGCGGGCGCGGCCTGTTCGCCGCCGATCTGTTGCGCATCGAGACGACCACGCCGGAAGGAGATCGCGCCGTCAGCGGATTTGTGGTGCGGCACGCTGCGCGGTGGGCGCAGGCCGTCGCTCGCCGCAGCGATCAAACGCTGCCGGTGTGGGCCGGGCGAAAAAAGAAATACTAAATATTGGTCAAAAGTTATAAAAAACTTGTCACGGTTATTGAATTCTGGCTGAAAACACGTCACAATGGAGGCATGATCTCAATTGAACGGGCGGGAAAATGAT
>JACRBK010000127.1 GCA_016234525.1 Chloroflexota bacterium | reverse complement strand
TGGCGTTCGGATTGGCGCAGTGGGCGCGGCGATCGGTGCGCGGGCAGGCGGTGATTCTGATCGCGGCGGCGGGAGTGTTCGTCGTGTTGGCGACAGCGGCTCCGTTCACCACGATCCGCCCGGCTTACACCCTGGATCGGTATGCCACCTGGGACGACGAAACGCCGGAATCCGGGCCGCAGCACGCGGCCTGTTTCAGCGAGCCGGGCGCGGATCACGAAACGCTGTGCATGGCCTATCAAACATTAGATGGCTCGCTGCGTCCCGGCGATTTCCTCAAATTCTCGCCCGCGTTTACGGTGACGGGAACGCTGAGCCGGGAATGGAGCATCTTTATTCATCTCGTGAACGAGGACGGAACCATCGAAGCGCAGCGCGACGTCTACCCCGGCGGCGGATTGATCGCCACCTCCGATCTGGAAGTGGACGACGCCTGGAACAACCGGATCGCGGTGGAACTGCCCAAAGGTCTGTATACGCCGCAAACGCTCGATGTATATTTGGGGCTGTATCACCTGCCCACCTTTGATCGTATGATCACCGCTGGTTCCGGCGCGGACTCGCTCACGAATCGCGTCCACCTGGGACAAATCCGGCTGGAAACGCCGCCCGGCAGCGTGCCTAACCCGGTCAGCGTCAATTTTGGCGACAAGGTAAAATTACTCGGCTACGAAATCACGGATCGCTCACTGAAACCGGGCGAAGCAACAATGATCACCCTGTATTGGCGGGCGCTGGAAAAACTCGACGCGGAATATGTGATCTCGATCCAGGTAATCGATCCCGATCCCGCCCGGCTGAACAAAGCCGCCCAGGAAGATCGTCCCCCTGCCCCATCCACGTTAGAATGGGACGAGGACGATATGATCACGGATAACCGGACGCTGACAGTGGTTGAAGATGCGGTGCCGGGGCGTTACCGGCTGTTGGTGCGCGTATATCCGGCGGATGATCCGGCGAATCCGCTGCGCGTGCGCGGCAGCACAGGCGCACAATCGGAAGATTTTGTCTGGTTGAGCTGGGTGCAGATCGAGCCGTAATGGTTCAACCCTCAAAGGAAAAACCAGGGGGCAGCGACGCCGCGCTCAGGTTTACCCCTATCCCCCCGGCGGCGGGGACATAGGGGAGGGATTAACTATGGGATAAAACAGGAATCCTATGAAAGAACAAGCTATCTCTACAGAAAACCGCCCACGCTTTCAACAGGCGATCACTTCTCCGGCGGCAATCGCGGTGTTGATCTTGAGCCTGCTGTGGGTCTTTTTTTTCTGGCGGCTGCTCACCCCGACCGATGAAGACCGGGTGATCTTCCCTGAGGGCGATTTCCCGCTGCATTATTTTTCGTACAGCGATTATCAGGTCGAACGTTTATGGGATGGCGAGATTCCGCTGTGGAACCCGTACAATTACGGGGGCGACCCGTTCGCGGCGAATGTACAGTGGGCGGTGTGGTATCCCCCGCGCTGGATCGCGGCGCTAATCGCCGGGTCGGACGGGTGGAGCATCGAAGCGCTGCAAATGGAGGTCGCCGCCCATTACTGGCTGATCAGCCTGATGATGTATCTCTATTTGCGCGTGTTGGTCAAACGCCCAGCGGCAGCGTTGATTGGCAGTGTGTTGTGGACCTACGGCGGGTATCTCACCGGCTACCCCATGTTACAACCGAGCATCTTAGAGGCGGTGGCGTGGCTGCCGCTGCTGATGTTGGGCTCCCACCTGAGCGTTACATCACCACGTTGGCAGGTGCGCGGGATTCTGCTCGGCGGGGTGATGATCGGGCTGTCATTTTTCGGCGGGCATACACAAACCACCATGCAGATGACGTATCTCGCCGGGGCCTATATCGTCGTGATCGGCTGGCAGAACAAGTTGAAATGGCAGGCGATTGGGTGGCGCGTGGCGCTGCTCGGCATCAGCGGGGCGGCGGTAGCGGCGGTGCAGCTTTTGCCCGCAGTGGAACTGACCCGGCTGGCGTATCGCACCGAGGATTTGCATTATCTCGATAAATCCGTCGGATTCACGTTCCCCGAACTGCTGCAATTTTTATGGCCGCGCCTGTTTGAGGCGCAGTGGTGGCCGCTGTATCTGGGCGTACCGGGCTTCTTGCTGGCGATCAATGCCATGTTACATCTGCGCAAAAAATATCATTTCTGGCTGGGCGTGATCGTGGTGTGCCTGTGGCTGGCACTGGGCGGCAGTTCGGCGGTGTATGATTTCTTCTACGTGTTCGTGCCGGGCTTCAACATGTTCCGCGAGCAGGAGCGCGCCGCCTCGTTGGCGGTGTTCGCGCTGGTCGTGCTGGCGACTTTCCAGCTTGACCGGCTGTTTAATTCCACCACCCCGGCGCAAGACCCCGACGAACGCCGCTTAGTCTGGCTGGGCCGGATTCACCTGGGCCTGGCGGGTGCGGTATTTTTCGTGTTCAGCATCGTGTTGATGCTGCGCCCGGAACATCCGAAAAACGTCACGGCGAACGCGATGGGATTGGTCGCGCTGGTCAGCCTGATGTTCACGGCGTGGTTGATCTGGCACAAACGGCGGACGCTGCCTAATGAAAAACTGGTGGTCGGGTCGCTGCTGGCGCTGATCGTGCTGGACTTGTTCACGGTGGGCATGAAATCGCCTAACTTTGTGCCAGATACGCCCGATAACCGCATCCAGCCGCCGGAATTTATGGAACTGTTGAGCCAACCGATCAACGACATTCAATGGCATGTGGACGGCGCGGCAGGCGTTCAGACGTATGGAACCTATTGGCGCATTCCTGATATTTACGGGACCGGCCCCTTCCGGCTCTCGACAACTGAAAAACTCCGGCAGATTCGAGTGGATCGCCGCTGGGAAGTGCTGGCGGTGCGTTATGTGACCGCGCTCGGTGAAGTGCCAGAGAATGTGCCGCTGACCAGACTCGACACCGGGACTAACTATGACGGGCTGAAATATACCCTGTATGAACTGGACGATCCGCGCCCCTTCGCCCATCTCGTCTATGAGGTGCGCGTCTCAGACGATGGCGAGCACGGTGTGCGCGAGATCATGAAAGAACCGAACATCAACCTGCGCGAGATCGGCGTCACCGATGAGGCGCTGCCGTTTGATCTCTCCGGCAAACGTCCCGCCGACGCCCGAGTCAACGCCTTTAAGATGGTCATGCCCGAATATTTGGAGATGGAAGTCAGCACACCCGCCGACGCGCTGCTGACCGTCGCCGTGGCGAATTATCCCGGCTGGCGGGCGGAGGTCAACGGCGAAAAAGTGGACATCGTAGACACCTACGCCGGTCTGATCGGCGTGCCGATCCGCGCCGGGCAGCAGCAAAAAGTGACGCTGCACTTTGTCCCGATGACCGTCATGATCGGCGGAGTGATCACGCTGCTGGCGCTGATCCTGGTGGTGGGGTATGTTGTCCTGTCACTGCGTCACAGTTAGCGCCCAAAAACATTTTTTTAGACACTGGCGCAGCGCCTTCATGCGCGAGATGCTTGAGTCAGTTTACTCCTATCCCCCGTCGATGCTGCGCATCGCTCCCTCTTTCCTCGCTGCGCAGAGAAAGAGGGAGGGGACACAGGGGTAAAGCTAAGAATCGCAGCACCCTGATAAAAGTAAGTTGTGGAAAACTGCGCAGATTGGTTTTTATCCTTTGAGGAAGGATGCAACAAAGATGGCCGAATATGTTTTGAACGTGAACGGCCAGGACTACACCGTGAACGTCATGCCGGACACCCCGCTGCTGTGGGTGCTGCGTGACGAACTGGGCCTGACCGGGACCAAATATAGCTGTGGGGAAGGCGTCTGCGGCGCGTGTACCGTCCATATTGACGGGCAGGCGATGCGCTCGTGCGTGATCCCCGTATCATCCGTGGGTGGCGGCGCGATCACCACTATTGAAGGGCTGTCGCCAGACGGCTCCCACCCGTTACAAATCGCCTGGATCGAAGAACAGGTTCCCCAGTGCGGCTACTGCCAGCCGGGACAGATCATGACGGCGGCGGCGCTGCTGGCGAAAAACCCCGATCCCTCTGACGAGGATATTGACGGGGCCATGAACGTGATCTGCCGCTGTGGAACGTACCAGCGCGTGCGCAAAGCCATTCACCGCGCCGCACAGGGAGGCTAAGCGAGGCTGCCATGAGCGATCTTAACCGCCGCAATTTTTTAAAACTGTCATCGCTAACCGGGGCCGGATTGGTCCTCGGTTTCCGCCTGCCGGATTCCGCTGCTGCCGCCGTGAAGGATGATCTCACGGTCGTGAATATGCGCCGCCAGGACGCCGCTGCTTTTAGCCCGAACGTTTTTTTGAGCATCGATACCGGGGGGATTATCACGGTCCAGATTCCGCGCTCAGAGCTGGGCCAGGGGGTCAACACCACCCTGGCGATGTTGATCGCGGAGGAACTTGACGCCGATTGGTCGATGGTCCGCACCGAACAGGCCCCGCCCGGTTCCGCTTATGGAAATCAGGTGACCGGGGGCAGCCGCACCATCGCAGAATCTTATAGTGGGTTCCGCATGGCCGGAGCGACCGCGCGCGCCATGTTGATCAGCGCCGCCGCGCTCACCTGGAATGTGCCGCCGGATACCTGCACCGCCGAACAAGGCGTGGTGATCCACACGGCGACCGATCAACGGCTGACCTATGGCGAACTGGTGGCCGCTGCCAGCACGCTCGAAGTGCCGAAACGCACCGATGTAACGCTGAAAGCAGAAACAGACTTCAAACTGATTGGGACGCGCGTGCCGTCTAAAGACGCACCGGATATGGTGACAGGCCGGGCGATCTATACCTCTGATGTGCGCCTAGAGGGGATGCTCGTGGGCGTGGTGGCCCGCTGCCCTGTCTTTGGGGGCAAGGTCGCCAGCTACGATGCCAGCGCCGCCTTAGCCGTTGAGGGTGTGCAGCAGGTTGTCGAGATCAGCAGCGGGATCGCTGTGGTCGCCCATAACACCTGGGCGGCGCTCAAAGGCCGGGACGCGCTGGTAATCACCTGGGACGAAGGGAAATACGCTGACCTGAACAGTGAGACGATCCGCCAAATGATGATGGAACAGGCTGTTCAGACCGACCTGGATCAAAATGCGGATGTTACGCAGTATCTCGAAGCGATTTACGAACTGCCCTATCTGGCGCACGCCCCGATGGAGCCGCTTTCCGCAGCCGCCGATGTGCGCGCCGACAGCGGCGATATTTGGGGGATGACCCAGAATCGCTCTGGCGCACAAAATGCGGCCCGTAATGCCGCCGATGTGCCGATGGCGCTGCATGTCCCGCTGATCGGCGGGCAGTTTGGGCGCGGTCACTGGTTCGAGAATATTGAGGATGCTGCCGAAGTCTCGCGGCTGGTCGCGGCCCCGGTACGGGTGATCTGGACCCGCGAAGATGATATGCAGCACGATCACTATCGCCCTGCCTCGGTGCATTGGGTCCGCGCCGGGCTGGACGCGAGCGGCCAACCGATCACCTGGGAGCATCATATAGGCGCGCAGGGCATCGACGGCGGCGGGAGCGAACTGCTCGAAGGGGCCTACATGCCCTAC
>JACRBK010000735.1 GCA_016234525.1 Chloroflexota bacterium | reverse complement strand
GGAGCGATTTCTCGCTTCGGGACTGCGCCCCGATCTGATCGTGGCGTCGGATATGCTTGATCTCACCTCGTTCCTGGCGCTCACCCGCCCACTCACGGCGCAGATTCCGGCGGCGGTGTACTTTCACGAGAACCAACTCACCTATCCACCTGCCCCGCGATTGAAACACCAACAGCATTACGCTGTGATCAACTATCTGAGCGCGCTGGCGGCGGACACGGTGTTTTTTAACAGCGATTTCCATCGCAGCGCCTTTTTTGACGAACTGCCGCGCCTGCTCAAACACTTCCCCGATTACAACAATCTGCACACGATTTCGGCCCTGCGCGACAAAAGTACTGTGCTGCCCCTGGGCCTGGACCTAAGCCGCTTCGATGATCACCGCCCCGCCGCGCCGCGTGATCCCGCTCGCCCGCCGCTGATTCTGGGGAATCAACGCTGGGAATACGTCAAAAATCCTGAACCTTTTTTCGCGGCGCTAAACCAACTGGCGGAAGAGGGGATCGTATTTGAAGTGGCGCTGGTCGGAGAAAACGAACGCCAGGAACCCGCTGAGTTTGAAACCGCCCGCGCCCACCTAGGGGATCGCGTGGTCCAGTACGGTTACGTAGAATCATTCGCGGCGTATGCCCGCCTGTTGTGGCAGGCGGATATCGCCGCGAGTACGTCTAATCAAGATTTTTTCGGGGTCAGCGTGGCCGAGGCGATCTACTGCGGCGGCTGGCCGGTGCTGCCGAATCGCCTGAACTATCCCGCCCTGATCCCCGCGGAACGGCACGCGCAGGTTTTGTACCCTGATGATAACGAACTGGTCAACCGCCTGCGCGCCCACCTGTCTGATCTTTGCCCCGCGCCGCCGGAGTTACGCGCCCATATCGCCCAATTCGACTGGCGCGAGATGGCTTCCCGTTATGATGCAGCGTTCAGCGCGATTACGACTCGACCTTCTTCAAAAAGTCCGCAATAATCGTCTTTTGCCCCCCAATGCCGGGGAACATCACGTCCACCTGTTCCAGCCCTCCGGCTACCTTCGCGCTGATAACCACCCCTTCGCCATACTTGGCATGAAACACCACATCCCCGCCTCTAAAGCGGGTCTTGGCTGAAGATTTGGGCGTTTCCTCAGAGCGAGTGAGATAAGAGGCCGGTGCGGCCCAGGTCGTCATCGCCTGGTAGCTGCGACGTTCGCCCTCGGTGACACCGCGCCGGGGCAAATCAGACCCGTTGCGGGCGGCGTCGGGGATGTCGTACAGAAAACGCGACGGCAGATTCGAGCGGCTGTCACCATACAAAGATCGCATCGTCGCATAGAGCAGATACAGGCGCTGCTCAGCACGGGTAATGCCTACATACATCAGGCGGCGTTCTTCCTCGACGGCGCGAATACCTTCCTGACGTTCGTCTTCCGTGATCCCTGGGCGGCGTTCCGGCGCAATCGAGCGCGAGTGCGGCAGAATATTTTCTTCTACCCCGGTGATAAACACCACGGGAAATTCCAGCCCTTTCGCAGAATGCAGCGTCATCAGGCTGGGACGGTTGAGATCGTCTTCCGGGGTATCCACATCCGACACCAACGAGATTTCTTCCAAAAACGTGACCAACGGCAGGCCGTTATAACGTTCGGCATAACCGCGCAGCTCCAACACGTTTTCGATCCGGCTCTGGCCCTGCTCTGTGCCGTCATCGAGATAAGAGATATAACCCGTATCTTTGAGGACTTTGGAGATCAATTCGGCGGGCATGAGGTCATCCCGCACACGCCGCCATTCTTGCAGCATCTTCGCAAAACCCACCAGGGCCGCGCGCGCCCGGCTGCTCAGCGGCGAGTCGATCTTGTCATCCAGCAGCATAAACAACGCCTGCGGCGGCGACATGCCCTGATCACGCGCCCACGTGATCATTGTCTCTATCGTTTTTTGCCCGATGCCGCGAGTTGGCACATTCACAATGCGCTCGAAACTCACATTATCGCTAGGATTATGCGTCAGCCGCAGATAAGCCATCACGTCTTTGATCTCTTTGCGCGAATAAAAACTTGTCGCGCCGACCAGCCGGTAAGGCATATTCGCCCGCCGAAAGCCGTCCTCTAAAGCGCGAGACTGGGCGTTAGTGCGGTACATGATCGCAAAGTCGCCCGGTTTGTATTCGCCCTTGGACACCAGATCGGTGATCGTCTCTACCACATAATGCGCTTCGTCATCCTCGCTGTACGCCTCGTAGATCGTCGCCAGCGGGCCTTTTTTGCGCTGGCTGAATAAATTTTTCTTGGTCCGATCGGTGTTCTGATCGATCACACCCATGGCCGCGTTCAAAATTGCCTGGTGCGAGCGGTAATTTTCTTCGAGCATAATCACCTGTGCATCGGGGTGATCCTCGGCGAAGCGCTTCACGTTGCGGTAATCTGCGCCTCGGAAAGCATAAATACTCTGGTCAGGATCGCCTACCGCGAACAGGCAGCGCCGCTCACCCGCCAGCAGCCGCACCAGCGTATACTGTGCGATATTGGTATCTTGAAATTCGTCGACCAGCACATACTGGTAGCGGCGCTGGTAACGTTCTAATACATCGGCGTTTTGTTGAAAAAGCTGGACAGTGTGCATCAGCAGATCGTCAAAATCGCGGGCATTATTCTCGCGCAGCAGTTCATCATAACGTTGGTAGGCGCGGCGGATTTTTTCGTCACGATATTCGCTGGGCTGATATTCACGCGCGGCGATCAGTTCATTTTTAGCCGCTGATACTTTGCTGAGCAGCGATCGCGGGGTATTCGTCTTGGGATCCAGGTTGAGATCACCCACCACATGCGACATGACCGCGAGTTGATCTTCGGTGTCGAAAATCGCATAGTCGCGAGTGAAGGTGGTGTAATCGGCCTCGACGCGCAGAATTCGCGCGCAGATAGCGTGAAAGGTGCCAATCGACAGCCCGTCGAGCTTGCCGGATTCACCGAGCATCCCCAAAACGCGGTTTTCCATTTCACGCGCAGCTTTATTGGTGAACGTCACCGCCATAATATGCCAGGCGCGCACGTTGCGTTCCTGCGCTAAATACGCGATACGATGCGTCAGCACGCGCGTTTTACCGCTGCCCGGACCAGCCAATACCAACACGGGACCATCGCCCGCTGTGACGGCAGCCCGCTGTTGTTCGTTTAACCCTTTGAGAATATCCGCCACCGCACGCTCCTTAAAGCCATCAGTTTACAGCGATCAGTTTTTAGTAGGGGCGCGACGCTGCCGCACCCTGTTATGGTATAAGTTGAGTCGTTGGGCGCGGCTGATTATTCGTAGCGCCCGCGCAGCTCGACCGATTTGACGTTGTTGTGTTCGTCCAAGACGAGCACCTGCGGCGACCAGTGCGACGGCGGCGGATAGTTGACCTGGCTGAACGCCATGATGATCAACCGGTCCCCAATATTGACCAACCGCGCCGCAGCCCCATTCACCTGCATGATACGGCTGCCTGCCTCACCAGGGAGAATATAAGTTTCAAACCGTTCGCCGTTATCGATATTGGCGATCAACACCTGCTCGTAGGGGAACATACCCACCTGATCTAACAGTTGGGTGTCAATCGTGATGCTGCCCACATAATCCAGATCGGCGTGTGTCACGCGAGCCTGATGGAGTTTGGCCCGCAGCATAGTTGCCTGCATGATGTTCTCTCTCAAACTTGATAATCTGTTCTATCCCTAGATTTTAAGCCTCCCGGCTCACTTTGAACAGATGAAAAAATCCTCTTGCCGGAGACTGGTAAGAGGATTTGACCAGAATATAATGACCTCTAGAGCGCGAAGGGTCAATCAGGGAAAATATCCTTGACCGCCAGTGTGAAGCCGGGCAGCACCTCACCGCCCTCGATCACACCATCTACACCTAATGTTTTGACACGCGGGCCGGGCGTATAGACCTCAACCCGTTTACTCTCTGGCACGACTAACCAGACCGTCGTTCCAGCCGCGAGGTAATGGATTACTTTGATCCGCACATCGTCGGGTTTGTCGTTGGGTGACAACACCTCTACTGCCAGATCGGGCGCATTCGAATTATAGGCTTCATGCGAGGGGACGGGCTGCCGGGCGTGTGAGATAAACCCCACATCGGGAATATACGCTTCTCCCCCGACCCGGTAGCCGCCGTCTGCGCCAGTCACATAACCTAATCGACGCTTTTTGACGTAGGCACCAATCTCTATCAAAATCTGCGCCGCGACTAACGATGAGTAACTGTTGGAAACCACTTCGACGATCTCCCCCTCGATCAATTCAAGCCGTTTGTCTGCGTTTTCAGCACGCAGAACAAACGACTCAAATTGCTCAATCGTGGTTTTCGCCGTCTGGACAGCCATCAATTCACCTGTTTTACCTGACTTACTCTTCGTCGTCTTCGTCTTCGCCGGGCTTCGCCTTGAGCTTCAACACCTCGCGCGGTTTACTGCCGCTCTCCGCCGGGCCGACAAGTCCCTGGGCTTCCATCATATCGATCAGGCGGGCCGAGCGCGTGTAACCGATACGTAAGCGGCGCTGAAGCAGGGAGATCGACGCTTTGCCGAGCCGCTGTACCAGATCCACCGCTTCGCTGTAGAGTTCGTCGTCACCCTTACTTTCGCCGTCCGTCGCGCCAGCACCTAAGTCCGTGTCGTCCCAAAACGTGCGCTGACCGGCAGGCGGGGCAGGCGCTGTCGCCGTGCGTCGAGGAGGCGTATCTGGTTGAGCAGTGGGAGATACGCGCGGGAAAGTAATATCGCGGCTGGGCGAAGCCAGCGCATCACGCGCGCCAGAAGCGTCGGCCTTTTGCAGCACTTGTTTTTTCCAGTACCCCGTGATCTTGTTGATCTCGTCGTCCGATACATACACACCCTGCATACGCAGCGGAGCGGCGGCATCGGGCGACTGGTAGAGCATATCGCCGCGCCCTAACAGTTTTTCTGCGCCGGGCTGATCCAGAATAACCCGCGAGTCGACCGACGACGCTACCGCGAACGCGATACGCGCCGGGAAGTTGGCTTTGATCAGGCCCGTAACGACATCCACGCTGGGGCGCTGCGTACTGATGATCAAATGGATGCCGGTAGCGCGGGCCATCTGCGCCAGACGGGCCAACAGGCGCTCGGTTTCATCCGGCGCGAGCATCATCAGATCGGCCAGTTCATCCACGACCACCACATAGTACGGCATCTTCATATCTTCTGAGCCGACTTTGCCGTTATAGTCCAGAATATTGCGGGCAGCGATGGCGGCGAACTTGCGGTAGCGTTCTTCCATTTCGCGCTGGACCCATTGCAGCACGCCGACGATC
>JACRBK010000112.1 GCA_016234525.1 Chloroflexota bacterium | reverse complement strand
AGCGGGATTGGTGCTTGTTTTATGGGCAGCGTTTTTTCTAACCGGGTGTATCCAGCCGATCAGCGTCGCCAACCAGACCAAAACCGCTGAGGCACCTTTTATTACTCCCGGTGCGCCGCCGGTGCAGCAGATCCCCACGTCACCAGGGGTGACAGGGGCAGGAGTGACAACATCCGCCGCCACGCCAATCCCGGTTGCGCTGATGATGGTTCAGCAGTTTATCGCCAGCCGGGGAGAGTCCCCTCGGGATTTGCAGGTCTGGTACGACCAGGCGCTTGGACCCGACCGGATGCAGGGTTTTTCGTACATCAACCTGGCAGGGCTGCCCTGTGCGGGCTTCCTGGTCTCTGCCTCTGCCAATGGCGTAGCGCAGCCGATCAATGGTGGGCAGGTATGCTCTCCACTGCCCGATACTCAAGCAGTCGCCAGCGTCACCTTTTTCCTGACTTCGGACGGGCAGGCGTACACGGTTGTGTTTGGGCGCGTGCAAGACCCGACTATTTCGACCATTGCCGTCATCTATGGAGACAGCAGCAGCCAGCCCTACAACCCGTTTATGGGCGGCTATCTGCTCGTCAAACCGGGCGTGCAGTCGGTGCTCACTATCGCGGCGATTAACGCACAGGGCTTTACCGTGATCGAAAACATTCCGCAAACCCCCACCACGTAGGCTGATGCGGCCATTTTATTCCTGATTAGCTTGGATCATCTTTGAGGACGATTGAACGATGACAAACGCCACCAATGCCCTGATTTCTGTCGATGATTTCCACCAGACCGCCGAAGCGATCCTGGCTGAAGTGGGCCGGGTGATTGTGGGACAAACCCCGGTGGTGCGCCAGGTGATCATGTGCGTGATCATAGGCGGCCACGCGCTGCTCGAAGGCGTGCCGGGCCTGGGCAAAACCATGCTCATTCGCACCCTGGCTGACGTGCTTGATCTCAAATTTTCGCGCATCCAGTTCACCCCGGACATGATGCCTGCCGACATTATCGGGACGAATATCATGGAAGAGGGCGAGGATGGGCGGCGTTATTTCCGCTTTGAGGCTGGGCCAGTGTTCGCTAATCTGGTGCTGGCAGATGAGATCAACCGTGCCACTCCCAAAACCCAATCGGCGCTGTTGGAAGCCATGCAAGAAAAAACGGTTACAGTGGCAAACCAGCGTTATCAACTGGACCTCCCCTTTTTTGTGCTGGCGACTCAAAACCCGCTAGAAATGGAAGGGACCTACCCGCTGCCAGAAGCGCAGCTTGACCGCTTTTTGTTCAAGGTTGATGTCGCTTTCCCCTCGACCTCTGAACTGGTCGAAATTATGGATCGCACCACCGGGTCCACGACTCCTCATGCGCGCGTGGCGGCGGATGGACAGCGGATTCTGGCGATGGGCGAACTCGCGCGACAGGTCCCTGTTGCGTCACACGTCAGCCGCTATGCTGCCGAACTGGTCACCGCCACCCATCCTGACGAAGACATGCCCGCTGCCAGCCTGGTGCGCCAATATGTGCGTTATGGGGCCAGTCCGCGCGGGGCACAGGCGTTGATCCTGGGGGCCAAAGTGAATGCGCTGCTCGAAGGGCGATACAACGTGGCATTTGAAGACGTGCAGGCTGTTTCGTATGCGGCGCTGCGCCACCGTCTTATCCTGAACTTTGAGGCCCAGGCCGAAGGCATTCAGTCCGATATTGTGATCTCCGATCTGTTAGAGCGAGTGCCGATCCCGGCAGGAGCGTAATTCCTATGGCGCTTGAAGACCTGCTCCAACGCATCCTGCGCGATCCGTCCCCGGACGATCTGTGGCAGATTCATCCTTATCTGTTGGCGATGCCAGCCCCGGCGGCTGTTCCGGCGCGTGAACTGGCGGGGCTGTTTTACAGCTATCTAAGCTGTGTGCGCAGCAAACTTAGTTCCAAGCAGCACAGCGCGTTGGCTGCATGGCTGCAAGTCGGTGCGTTGGGTGCGATTGCGTTAGAAGACATGATCCATCTCGCCGGGCAGGATCATCTGCGCGTGATAACAAATTTGTTTACGGCAGGTCTGGCAACCTCTTTTGAAGCATTATCGTCTTTCCAACAAGTCAAAGCCTGGGAAACCGAATTTGCATCGGTGCATGATGAGGCCGTCTGGAAGTTGTACGAAATATTGTGGCAGCTTTCAGTCGAAACGCAGCCCGATCTGCCGGTACAACAGCGATTAGCCCTGATTGAGACGCTGCTGGCGGCGGTGCGCGATCCCAACTCGAACAGCCTCGCGCGGGTAGCGTTGATCATCCGCTTGTTTCAGGTGCTGCTGCTGGTGCGCCTTGCGCCGCTGTTTCAACCCGTCCCAGCAGAGGAAAAAGTTCGATGAGTGATTCTGTCGCCATTCGCATCGAAAACCTGAGCAAAACTTTCGGACTGCGCAGCTTTCGCCGTAAACGCCGCGTTGAAGCGGTCAAACAACTCAATCTCGAAGTCCAGGCCGGGCAAGTTTACGGTTTCCTGGGGCCAAATGGGGCCGGAAAAACCACGACGATCCGTATGCTGCTCGACTTGATTTTCCCCAACGAGGGCAGCGCTTTTATTTTCGGGCAGCCGGTCCGGCAGCGGCATGATGTTTTGCGGCGGGTGGGGGCCATCGTCGAAGGGGCCATGTTCTACAACTTTTTGAGCGGGCGCAAAAATCTCGAAGTGCTGGCGCGTACTGCCAATCAGTACGATCCACAGCGGATCGAGAACCTGCTCGAACAGGTTGGATTAACCGGGAGCGCACACCGCCGCGTCAAGGGGTATTCCACCGGCATGAAACAACGTTTAGGGCTGGCAGCGGCGCTGCTCAGCGATCCTGACCTGTTGATTCTTGATGAGCCCACCAACGGCCTTGATCCCGCCGGGATGCACGAAATCCGGCAATTTGTGCGCGAACTGGCCGACAAACACGGCAAAACCGTTTTTTTGTCCAGCCATCTGCTGAACGAAATTGAGCAGGTGTGTGATCGAGTGGCGATCATCAACCTGGGCCAGATTGTGCGTGAGGGCAGCGTGCAAGAACTGTTGGCGGGCAAATCTTATTTGCGCGTCGATGCCAAACCGCTTGACAAAGCCGCCGCTGTGCTGCGCGAACACTGGTCGGTCACTCCTAACGGCAACTGGCTGACCGTCAACGCCGATTATGCCGACTCACCGCATGTCGTCCGGCGGTTGGTCGAAAACCAGATCGATGTATTCGAAGTCTCAATTCAACGCCAGTCACTAGAGGAATATTTCCTCGCGGTAGTGCGGGAGGATACTCCCCATGCGTAACCTGTTTCGCGCTGAATGGATTAAGGTCGCGGGCAACCGCTGGGTGGCGGGCTGCCTGATCTGGATTTTCCCGGTCGGTGGTATCGCCTTTATCGCCCTGGCCGCGTTGATTTTGGCACTATCGCCAGCGGCCCGCGATGGTTTTGAGGAGGATGGGCCGTCGTTGTGGACCGAACAGGCCGTTGGAGTCTGGAATCTGGCGAATAACCCGGTAGGGCGCTTGATCCTATTGAGCTTCACGGCGGTTGTATTCGCCGGGGAATACCAGTGGAGTACCTGGAAAAACGTTGTGCCACGCAACCGGCGAACATCGCTGATCTTATTCAAGTTCTTGGTGCTGGGCACGTTCGTTGTTACTGCCTTTGTATTGATGTCTATTTTATGGTCACTGGGCTGGGGAGGACTGACTCTGATTGCGGGGGCATCCTACGGCCCGGCGATCAGCAGCAAAGTGCTGTCAGATTTCGCGCAGGACTATGCCCTGCAAGCGGGGATGACCTTTACCGCTACCATTATTGGGGCGGGTTATGCGGCGCTGGCTGCGATGGCTACCCGTTCGATTCTGGGTGGGGTGCTGGTGGGCTTTGGCGTCACATTTGCCGAAAACCTGTCGATTGTGGCGTTTGTCATCATCGGCTATTTCTTAAAAATCCCGCGTGTGGTGCATCTCTATCGCTTCACACCCGGCTATAACCTGATCAACATCACCGAGTGGGTCAACAATAACGCGCCCAGCAAGATGGATGTTGACGTGGGCAGCGGAAATACAGTGATGCTCAGCAACAGCCTGGAGCTGTCCTTATTCGTGTTGGCCGTGTGGGTGATCGGCCTGATCGCCTTAACAGCCTATCTGTTCCGGCGGCAGGATATAACCTCGTGATAACCTTATGACCGAACATCTCTTTGATGAAAAAACACTGCGCAAACTCGAACGCCTGACCCTGATCGCCAACAAGATTCGCTCCGGGGCCATCAAAGGCGAGCGGCGATCTTCTCGGCGTGGGACCAGCATCGAATTTGCCGATTATCGTAATTATGTGCGCGGCGACGATCTGCGCCGGATGGACTGGAACATTTATGCCCGGTTGCAGCGCCCATTTATCAAACTGCTCGAAGATGAAGAAGACTTAGCTGTACATTTGCTGATCGATGCGTCGGCCAGCATGGATTGGCCGCGTTCCGGCGACTTGAACCAGCACAAATTTCGTTATGCGCTGCATGTGCTGGCTGGGTTGGCCTATATCGCGCTGGGAACCGGAGATCAGGTGACGGTGTCGGTGATGCGCGGTGACGGCGCACAGCGTTGGGGACCACTGCGCGGACGCGGGCAAGTGATGAACCTGTTCGGCTGGCTGGAAAAAGCCTATACACGCGGCACGCTGGATTTTAATGTTGCGCTGCGTGATTATGCAATGCGTATGGCCCGCGCCGGAGTGTGTATTGTCATCAGTGATATGATGTCGCCGGGTGGGTACGAAGATGGTTTGCGCGCGCTGCAAGGACGCGGCAGCGAAGTTACGGCGATCCAGGTGCTTTCACCGGACGAAGCCAACCCGGCGCTGACCGGCGATCTCAAACTGGTGGATGTCGAGACAGGTATCCCGCAGGATGTGACTATCGATGAAGCCATGCGCGGCCTGTATATCGAACGGTTGCAGGCGTGGCAGACTGAAATCAGCGACTACTGCACCAAACGCGGAATTCACTTCGCTTCCACCGAAACCAGCACTCCCTGGGAACAGTTGATTCTGTCCGAATTACGCCGGGCGCGCGTGGTGCATTGATGGCTGGATCGTTTCGCTCTCGCCCGCTGCGCACCGGGCTGCCAGTCTTAATCGCGCTGATGATCGGCGCGTTTGGGCTGCGTATATGGAACCTGAACGAACCAAGCATCTGGCACGATGAAGGCTGGTCGATTCGGGCAATCCGCGATCCGATTAACACGCCCGACGATAACACCCCGCCGGTCTATTATGCGATCATGCACCTGCTCTGGCAGGGAGCCGGTGAAACCCCGCTGGCGCTGCGATATGGCTCTGTGCTGCTGGATGTAACCACCATCGCTCTGGCGGCGCGGTTGGTGCGGCGCTGGGCCGGTTGGGAAGCGGCGATCCTGGTGGCGGCGTTATTGGGGCTGTCGCCGCTGCTGTGGGCTTATTCCCGCGAAATCCGAGCCTATGCCGCTGTGCCGCTGCTGGCGTTGGTGCTGCTCTGGCTGGCGGATCGGCTGCTTAATGCCCAGGATAAAACGAGCAGTGCCCCGCCAAACTTCCCCTGGCGTGTCTGGGCCGAACTATTGGTCGCTGAATTGACCCTGCTGTATACCCATAACTTGAGTGTGCCGGTGATCGGCTGGCTGAATCTGGCGGTTGGCGGCACATGGTTATGGCAGCGGCGGTGGCGGCGGTTGGCGATCTGGATCGGCGGACAGGCCGCGCTGCTGGTCGCGTATATCCCCTGGCTGCTGACGCAGTCGCCCAGCGGCACGGCGCTTAATACCCCGCCGCAAGTCTCGCCCGCGCTGCTGTGGGACATCTGGCAAGGCTATTTTGCCCCGCTGCCTACCATGGTCGGGGCCGAAAACGCACTCGTGATCGCCAGCGCCGTGTTTGGGATCGCAGCAGCGCTGAGCGTGGCGAGCCTGATGACCTGGAACGCTAACCGCCATACGCTGCTCGTATTGTCGCAGGCTTTGGTGATCCCGCTACTGGCGACGGCAGAACTGCTGGCGGCCCATATTGATTTTCATCCGCGTTATTATGTCGCCGGAGTTCCCGCCGCGATGATGGTAATCGCGCTGGGAGTCCACAGCCTGCCCGAACTGTTGGAACTGCGGCGGCTGGCGGCGCCCAGCGTACTGGCGTTAGCCGCCGGAGTCTCGGCGGCGGGCCTGATCCCGCTCTTTGATAGGCCGGAATATCAGCATGACGATTTTCAAGCGATAACGACCTATTACGCCGCGCTGCCGGACGACACCCTGATTTTGATCCCATATGGATGGGAACCGGCGATTGAGGAATATTACGCGGATAAACTTGATCTGCGCGCCGAACTGATCGGGATCGATCTGCACAGCGATCCCACTGAGACAGCCGAGCAGATTAACGCAGCGCTGGACGGGAAATCCGGCCCGATGCGTGTGGAACTGCTGACGTGGTACCAACTGCCCGCCGATCTGCGCGGCATGTATTCCTGCCTGTTGGAATCCGCCGGACAGCGCGAAGGGACGTCCTTCACCGTCCAGGGGATCACGACTCAGGGCTACCGGCTGTCTGGCCCGGTACGGCTGGCGGAGATTCCCGATCAACAGGCGGATTATGGGGCGCTCAAACTGACCGGGGCGGCATGGAACGGCACAGACTCCATTTGTCTGCATACCACCTGGACCTTGCCTCAGACTACCAATCAAAATTGGCGCGCGGCGGGGCGGCTGCTGACAATCGATCCCCCTGGTTGGATCATCGCCCGCAGTGATACCGACATCCGGCGCGATGATCAGGCCCCTACCTCGCAGTGGGAAACAGGTGATCAGGGATCGGCGTTCAGCCTGCTGCGCTTTCCTGATGGCGCTCCTCCACACCGTTATACCGTCCAGGTCGGCCTGTACAGCCGCGAAAACCCCAATGGGGTCAATCAACTGGTCAATGGAATACCATCGGGCAAAATGATCACCTTGACGACCATCAGAGCCGCCCAGACGACCGACAATCCATACAGCAAAGCGCCCCCGGTTCCGGCTTCGATCCAGTTACCGGCGGGAGCAGATGGCTCTGGAATACTGGAACTGGTAGGGCATGACGCGCCCGGCGGAACGTTGAATCCCGGCCAGGAAATGCGGATCACGCTGTACTGGCACCTGGACAAAAACTGCTGCGAAACCCTGGCTTCGACCGATGCCACCTTAGTGCTGCGCGGCGAAGATTGGTCTGTCGCGCAGCCTATTGAAGCTTATATGCAGTACAGCCTGGACTGGCACGCGCTGGTCGTTCCGGCAGAAGCCAGCGGTCCGGCTGTCTTGACACTCGAAAGCGAAACGTTGGCCCCGGTGACGCTGGCGAACTACACGATAGAACCGAGTGATCACCTCTTCACTCCACCCGCGTATGATACTGCT
>JACRBK010000111.1 GCA_016234525.1 Chloroflexota bacterium | reverse complement strand
TGCGGCAGATGGGTCACCTGCGCTGTTAGATCGCCCTGAATCTGCCGTTCGGCAATAACGGTCAAATGATGCAGCGGTCGCACCACCACGTTATTGATCACCAACAGCATGAACAGCAGGCCCAACAGCATCAGCACGCCGGCGGCAAACAAGGTGGTCGTCTGGTCTTCGCGCAGCGCTTTAAGCGCCGCCTCGCGTGACCGGATAATCTCCAATACGCCGATAGTCTGGCCGCCATACCCCTTCATCGGCGCGACCAACACGACCAGCGCTTCGCCGTCATACTGCACCGCCTGAAAGTGTTGGCGGTTATTGAGCAGCGCATCTTCATATACCGCGGCGGAAAGAAAAAAATCGAGCGGATAAGTGCTGGCATAAAAAAACAGGCTGGCAGAGGGAGAAGGAATATTCTGGCCGGTGGGCCATAGGCCCGGCAGCGCCGCTGCGCCGTAGGCGACCCACATCCGGTAATCGGCAGTACGGCGCGCCTTGAGATCATCAATCAGCGGCTGATCGTAATCCATCCCGACCTCGATCAGGCCGATATACTCGCCATCCTGAAAAACCGGCGTTACCCCACGCACACCCAGCCGGTTAGGATCGATCTCCACTCCGGCGACGGTTTGGTGTGTTTCCATCGCCTCGCGGATCATCGGACGCATATCGCTGAACACACCATAATTGTCAGGATTATGCACAGCGACTAACGAGCGCCCATTCGGCTCATACACATACAGATGAGTGATCGCGTAGTTTTCGTTTAGAGAGGAGAAAATCGGCCCCAGCAGATCAAGCAGGGTTTCACGGTCACGGTTGATCAACGCTTGTTTGACGTCGGGACGATCTGCAAACCCGGTGGCTAATGAAGCCGCCGCATCGTTCATCACGTTGACTTGTTCGTTAAAGTCGTTATACAGCGCGACGAGTTCCCGCTCGGCTTCTTGTCGATCGCGATCCTCCGCTGATCTCAGATTCAGCCAGGTGGGAACGGACACTACCGTAAACAATCCGGTCAGCACAAACAACAGCAGTTTGAGACTGACGCTGAACCGGATCACTGGCCTGGGTCGATCATTCATTACTAAATTTCCTGGTACAGCGAATTTATTGGTTCCCCCACAAGCCCGGATCATCCACATTCGCCGGAGTGATCGAGGCTGTGGCTAAAAATAACTGCCAGCCGGTATCGCTCTGTTCGAGCATCGCGGGCGACCACAACGCGCCTGCCTCAATTACCGGCCCGGCTTCAATGGGTTGGCCCTGCCGTTCGAGATCGATCCAGCGCACAATGATGCCAAAATCGCTGATCGGCTGGCCCGATGCCTGATCGACAAACCCATCTCGGATGGCTTGCAGCGTTTCGGCACAGCCATCGACCCCAACAATAAAAATATGATCGTCGGACGTGCGGGGGAGTTCTTTACCCATTTGGGACAGAATCGGCAGCACCACCGGAACCCCGGCGCAGTCGGAATGCAGATAGATCGCGTCCACCGGGGTGTCATTCAACACTTCCCTGGTCGCCATGTCAATCTGATCAGGCTGCCATTCGGTGGGCCGAGAGATCACCTCAATGGCCGGGTACTCATCGACCACCACATGAAAACCGCCCCCGCGTTCAAGCGCTACATTCTGCCGCAGATCGCCTTGAAGTTCCAAAACTTTGCCGCTGGGTCTGCCATAACGTGCTGTGAGCAGCCGCACCAGTTCTTCGCCGGACTGCTGCCCCGCCATAAAATTATCGGAGAGTACGGTCATGTTAATCGAACAGCCGATCGGCGCGCGATCAATGGTATAAAAAGGAATGTGCGCCTGCTGCACTTTCTCGACCGTTTCACAGATTCGCTGGCTGTCTACGGGGACCGCCACCACAACATCAACGCCAGACGAAATAAAATACTCGATTTGTTCCGCCTGTGTGGCCGGATCAGAATTGGCATTCGCCGCCTGCACACTCCATCCCATCCCCTCGGCGTGACGTACTAACGCCTCCATAATGCCCCGCTGCCCCGCTATCAATTCGGGCGCACTGTAGCCAATCACATACGCCGGGTTTTCGGTGGGAGCCGCGGTGGGTTTCTGTTTGCCGTCGTTACCACAGGCGGCTAACCCCACGAGCAGTAGAAGGCCAATCACAAAGGGTAGTGTCGTTTTTCTGACCATGATCTCCCCCTTTGACAACCCTGATTACTTCCCAGTATAGTCTGAATAGAGAACAATCTCAACCGCCCCGCTCTGACTGGACTCAGAAGCAAAACCGCACTACACTTATGCGCAGCGTACCTTAAATAAACACGAACCAAACGAACTTCTATACTTAAGATCGGAGAATCCGGCATGACTGTGTGGCCTCTACCCCGCCTCAAATTCGGGGAACTCAACTCGATTCAAGAAAACCGTCCCGCCGCGCTGCTCACTACCGCCGAAACGTGGGCCGCGCTGAACAACCGCCTGGCACTGCCGGTGATGATCCAGGCAGAACCGGCCCGCTATGACACCGATCTGCTGAACTATCTGGCCGACAACCTGCCCAGCCGCGTCAAAGTGGTGTATGCCGTCGGCGGCGGCGCACCGTTGGCCGCAGGCAAGCTGATCGCCGCGCGGAATCAGGTGCCGCTGGTCGCCATCCCGACCGCGTTCGACAGCGCCGAATTTTTGCTGCCCGCTGCTCCTATTGATGAGATGGTCGATGGCCGCCCGCGCCGGGTTTTTGTCGAAACCGGCCCGGCTGCCGAAGTCTTCATCGATTGGGACGTGATCCACGCGGCACCGGATCATCAGCGTGGGACCGCGATTGTCGATGTGATCTCGATCATCACCGGCCTGCTCGATTGGCGGTTCGCCGCTCAAAAAGGCAAAAATCCCCGCGAGCAGCGTTTCCAACCCTGGGTCGCCGGGGTCGTAACCGATCTCGCGAAAGAAGCGATCAAAAACTCCGGCCCCATCGGTCAGGGCCAGCCCGAAGCGCTGCGCACCCTGCTGAATCTGATGATGCTCACCGTGCAAACGAACAACCAGTTAGCGCATACGCGCGCCGGTCAGGGCAGCGAACACTATTTGGCGCAGATTCTCGGCGCGATTGTCGGGCCGGGCATCAGCCATGCGGAACTGGTCGGGCCATGCCTGTTGTTCGTGGCGGCGCTGCACGGTCAAGACCCGGCCCCGCTGCGTGATGCGATGCAACACGCAGGCGTGCGGTTGGATCAGATTCGCGCGACCGATTTTAATCTGGTGGTGGACGGACTCGACGGTCATCTAACCGATTATGGCTTTCCTTACAGCATCTTGAACGAGCTGGACCCACAGTCCGACGCAGCAGCGGCGGCGTTAGATGTGGCCGAGCTGGCCATTCTGGCTGAAACCTGGAAAACGCTGGAGGCGACTCAGCCTGCCGCCGCAGCGGGTGAGGTTCTGGTGGAAGAAGCGCCCGTCGAAGAAACCCCAGCCGAAGAAACGCCGGTCGCAGAAGACGCCAACGCCCTGGCTCCCGACGCCGCGCCTGCCGATGCGAGCGCCCCGGCAGATGAGGGGAATGGGTAGTTTTACTCCTATCCCCCGATCCCTTGCCCTACCCGCTTCCCTGCGAAGTGGGAGCGTAGATTCGTATAAGGGCGCAGCGATGCACTTTTACTATTTAATCAGGTTATGCGGATTTACCCCTATCCCCCCGACCCCCTTTCCCCGCTGCGCAGAGAAAGGGGGAGAAGGGTCGGCTGCGGTCCCCTCTCCAACCAAGTTGGAGAGGGGGTAGGGGGTGAGGTCGCTTTTGACTTCTCCCCTCAGCATAACCGGATTATTTTCTCAAAGTGCATAGCCCTGCCCTGGGCGACGCAAGCATCGCCCCTACAAAATCAACGTGGACTAAAACCAGTAGGGGTGAGACCGTTGTTGACTTCTCCACTCGCCACAACCAGATTTTTTATCAATGTGCATCAATGGCGAGGGGTTGGGGTGAGACTTATACCTATGAGAGTTGAGGAATAGGAGTAGAGTACTCAAATTGATCCCTTTCGCGCTTGCCCCTACTAAAGTACATCTTCCCTAGATTCCCCACCCAATGTTAGGATTTGTCTAGAAGTGAATACACATGCGGGTTTGACTGCGACGTTACAATTCTCAGGGCGGTTTTGTTATCAGGTAAAACACACATCAAACCGGCGCGTATAAGCAGGTTCATTCCGGCTTTCCGCCCATTCTCATGACTGTTTTTATCGAGTGTGGAGGTCTAAACATGGGTAGTTATCGTCTCAGAAGGGCAGCTCACCGCCTGATCACCGGCCTGGTGATGGTGATGGTGCTGGTCACGACCTTCTGGTCCGGCTGGTCAACGCCGACCCAGGCCGCCCCTGCGTCTGATGCGCCGCAGTCTGTGGCAAACGCCGCTTCAGTGCTGGGACCGCCCAGCGCGGCAGAATCGCAGCGGGCCAGTCTTTCACCGAATGTAGAACTTGCGCCAATGGATGCCCTGGTCGTGGGAACCCCCGGCCAGAATGACGCCCTGGTGCAGGCTATTCTCAGCGCAGGTGGATATGTTTATGTGCAGCAGGGCAGCGCGCTGTTTGCCGGGCTGAACGGGTTGACCTTGGCCCAACTGACACCTGTTGGCGCCCAGGCGGTCTACCAGGATGTCGTCTCGGCAGGCGATCTGGCTGGATTGTCTGCGGAAGCCCGCGACGCCGCCGAGATCTGGAATGGGATCGCGGGAGATCGCTCGTCACACACCGTCCCGGTGACGGCGGACGATGTGCGAACCGAATTATTGATTCCGAACACCTCCCCTTCCCCCAGTCGCACCACTGCCAGCGATGTGCCTACCGCTGATGAAACCAGTGTGTTTATGGCAGGCAATATCGCGGTGAAAGTGTTGTTTATCGAAAGCAACGGCACGGGCGAAAACTGGACCGAAATTGAAATCAATAAGGTCAAAACCGAACTGGTGCAGGCGTTCGACTGGTGGAGCAATGTCGCCACCCAGCCCAGAACTCCGGGCGAACCCCCGCGTCCGTCCGCTAACCTGGTATGGAACCTCAGTTATGTGTCGCCCTTTGAAGGTGACCTCCTCGACCGACCGAAAGTTCAGGTCAGCGTCGAGCCAATCACCCAGACGATCTCCAATGCCATTTTTGACGATCCGGCCAATCTCACGGACGGCTGGCTGCTCAAAGTGGCCGCAGCATTTACCGGTGGAGTCGCCAGCGAAGCCAATGTGCGCACCCTGGCCAACACCTCACGCGGGACAAATGACTGGAGCTTTGTGATCTTTGTTGTCGACAGCAGCAGCGACACCAACGGGAAGTTCGCCGATGAACTCGCCGCAGCCGGGGCGCTCAATGGCCCTTACGCGCTCGTGACCTCTCGTGGTGGCGACCTGGGAACCGACAACCTGGAAATTTTGATCGCCAAGATGGTTGGGCATGTCTTCGGCGCAGGTGAAGAAGGCTATAACTTCACCACCGGCAAATGCCGATCTGACGAAATGTACGGATATTTCCAGGTCTTAAACGAGAACTGCGACAGCAATCCCAGTGCTAGCCCATCGCTCATGCGCAGCGGCTCCAACATGGTTGACGGTTATTATAGCAATGCGCTGTCCGAAGAAGCTCGCCAGATGGTGGGTTGGAAAGACAGCGATGAAGACACCGACGGCGATGATCTGTATGACATCCTCGACACGCTGGAAGACACCTTCACCAGCTATTCGAGTGATCCGGGGTGCCCCATCTTGCATCTGGGTAACATTGACATCATCAATCAAACCGCCCTGCCCGAAGAACCCGGCCCTGGTCCAAATTATGAGTGGACTGCCAGAGTGTGGGACACTTCGACCAGCAGTTGGAAGTTCCAACCCGTCTTTCATCCAGTCAACATCAACCAGCCCAGCGCCGTATGGGGACGTATTAACGGGGGCGAATGGCTGGCGGGTGATCCATCTGACGGCAGCTTTAACTCTCAAGACGAAAATTACTCGTTCCATGCAAACAACCGGCTGATCGGTGTGCCCGGCATGGCCAACCAGCTTGAGATCGCCATCTTAAACCGGTGGGGGCAAGACGGTCATACCGCTGAAGACCCGGTGACCGTTTCAATCCTCTCCCCGGCAAACCTGCCCTTCCCCACCACGACCTATCAGTCCACCAACGAAGACCTGGTGAACTATTTTAATGCAGCGGGAACATACGACGGCGGGTGGACCGAATCACTTAATGCCGCTTATTCGGGCGGATCGACCCTGATGTCCAACGGGATCAACAGCGAAGTCTGTTTCGCGTTTGAAGGGACCGAAGTCACCCTGCTCTACAACCGGCCCGTTGCCACCAAAGTCGAAGTACAGGTGGATGGTGATATTCATTCATACATCAATGTCACCACACCGGGCGGCGGCGCACCGCTGGCGCACTTGATCACGAATCTACCCAGTGAACTGCACATCGTTCAACTCAAAGTGATCAGCGGCGTCGCGGCCTTCGATGGTTTCCGCCGCACCGACAATTCCGTCTTCGCGCCGGATGTTTATGTCATTGACGCCGGGACAGGGGGCGATATTCCGGTAGAAGATATCGGCTTCTGGGAAGAAGATCAGCCCAAAATCAACTACCTGGGATCATGGAGCAGTACTCCGCTGTTCGCACCAGACCGCCCCGACTTCCCTAACAATAACAACGTGGGCCGCACCACCACCCAGGCTTATGATCGTTTTTATGCCTACTTCACCAACGCGGACACCGTCGCCATCTATCGCGGCGTCTTCCCTGGTGGTGGAACCGCCAGCGTCTATGTCGATGGCGAACTGCGCGGCACAATGTATAACGATGCCGCGGTAGCCCGTGTGGTTCCTTTCTATATCAGCGGCCTGGTTCCTGATTTCACGCATATTGTAGAGGTCAGTATCAACCCAGGCACGCCGCACTTCGATCTGGATGCACTGCGCTTCCTTAACCTGCTCGATGATCCGGCGCTGCCGGAGGTCGACATTCAAGGCGTGCCCAAAGTCATCGGTTATAAGGGCGCCCAGGAAATTTCGGGCCTGTGGGAAGACAAAACCACTTACCGGCAGACTAAAGAAACCGGCGCGCTGCAAACCTTCTACTTCAGGGGTTCGGCAATCGGCGTGAATATTGGGACAAGCGGGACAACCGGCCTGTTAGAAATGGTCGTCGATGGCCGGTTCATCCGTACTATCAACACCAAAACGGCTGGATCCAAAAATGAAGCTATCGTGGCGCATGGTTTTGATCCTGACTTGCCGCATGTCGTCCAGATTCGCCAGATCAACGAAATTCCTCTCAAGCCTAAGTATGCACAGGTCTACGGTTTCACCATCTTCGAGGGTGAGCCGGTTGGCCCCGGCGAATATGAGGAATATGAGTACGATGTGCTGGGCAAACCAATCGAGTCGGTGTTCTTGTATGAACAGAACTGGGGTACTCCCAAGCTGGTTACCAAAGAACCCGGCCCATCAGGGGACCACTTTATCGAGACGGCCCACGAACAGGCCCGCGCCTACCTGTATTTCACCGGCGCCGACAGCCTGACATTGTATGCGACAGCGGGCGGTTATGGCGCGGCAGACCTCTATGTAAACGGCCTGTTTAAAGGCACGTTTGTACAAAAAGGGGCGACCACCTATAACATCCCCTTCACCCTGACCGGGTTCGATTCAGGCGCGAACAATGTACTCGAAATTCGGGTCAACACCGCCCTGAAGATGACGAAGAAGATCACGATTGACCGGGTGCTGCTGTTCAACCGGCCCTTGCTCTTTCCCGGAAGCTATGAGAATGACACCGAACTCCCCGCCGACTCAGGCAATCTGGCGCTCCAGTTCTCAGGCCAATGGACGAATGTCGCCAATGTCGCCGCGTCGGGCGGCTCGTATCATATGATGAAAGCCCGAACCGACGAGGTGATATTCGATGTCACCGATGCCGCCGCCATCAAGATTTACCGGCGGTTGTACAGCAAATACGGCCTGGTGGATGTCTATGTCGACAACCAGTATCACTCGTCGTTCGATAACTACGTCAGCAGTCCTACCACCGGAACGTTCCAGCAGCCCTACATGATCTCAGGGCTTGATCCCGGCTTTAACCATCGTATCCGGTTGGTGGCAAAACCCATCGGCACCAAGCTGGACCAGTTCAAGCCGTTTGACATCGACCGAATCGAAGTGCTGGCGACCAGCCCGACAAGAATGGACTATCTCGAAGCAGGCCGTTATGACCCGCCCGATCTCGAGACGATTAAAGCCATTACCGATGGTGCGATCAGTTATGTAGGCGCAGGCTGGGTACACGGCACCGAAGTTTCTACCGCCAGCATCAAAGGCTCAAAAGCCCAGGTCGTGTTCTTTGGGAATGCCTTCCGCGTGTACTTCAACCGGGTCGTTGGCGGCGGCAAAGCCGATATCTACATTGATGGCAAACTCTATGGCACCTACAATACCGGGCTTTCACCGGCGGCGGTGGATGTGCCTTACACCCTCGTCGACCTGGAAGACAAGATTCATACCGCCCAAATCGTGGCCCAAGGTGCTAAGGTCAACATCAAAGCCTATGAAGTATGGTCTCTCACACCCTATGCCGTAGGCGATTACGACCTCGCGCCAGTCTATAACCCGTATGTCCTGCGGTCGGGCCTGTGGACTATCGTCGGCGATTCGCTGACCACCAAAGAGGCGGGCGCCAAACTATTCTTCTATCTGCATGGCGGCAACACCCTGACTCTCAACTACGATACGCCGGACAACAGCGGCAATATCGAAATCTATGTCAACGGTGTGCTGCATAGTTACATCGATTCAGCCTATATCAAATCGCTGACCGGCACAGACGCCGACTACATCATCAGCAGCCTGGGCAACCCCCTGGAAGACGGCGCATGGATCGAAATCCGCAACCCCAAAGCCAGTACGATTGGGGTGCGCAGCGTCAGCCTGGGCACTATGGGATCACCGCTTGGCCCTGGCGAAACACTGCAAGCCGAAGGTGGCCTCAAGGTTCAGACTGCCGGATGGTGGGTCAAAAAGCCGGGCTCAACCGATGTGCGTTATAAGGGTGGTTTCTATTACGAGACCAAGAACCGTTATGCGCACTTCTACATCCCGGTTCAAAACGTGAGTTATGTCACGCTCTACCGGCCACTGGTCGGCGGCTATAACGATGCGAGTGTGTACATCGATGGCACCCTGTGGGGAACCATGCCGATGGTATCGAGCAAGACGCAATATTCCGCCGCCTTCTCGATTGGACCGATCCCCAACCCATCGTCGCCGCACGTCATCGAACTGCGGTCATCGGCCAAAAAGAACTTCGCGATAGATCAGATCGAAGGTTACGGGCTGGAAACCATCGGGCCGGGCTATTATGAGAACGATCATGTGGCCTTTATCGGTGGTGACGATATACCCAGCGGCAAGACCTACGACCCGGCCTACAGCGGCACATGGAAAGTCGTCACAGATGCGCTCGCGTCCAACGGCACACTCCATCAGGCGAACTCGCGCGGGGCGCGGCTGGTTGCCACCGTCGAAGGTAATGAGATCACCATCTTCCGCCGTACCAGTACGAGCGGCAAGGTCATGATCGCCTATGTAGACGGTACGCCCTACCAGATCAACAACTACTCCAAAGTCACCACGCGGCGCGTACCCCATACCATCCTGCTGCCGAATGCGGGTCCGCATTCGTTTGAGCTGGTCGTCGATGCGGGCAATCTGGACCTAGATGCTATC
>JACRBK010000728.1 GCA_016234525.1 Chloroflexota bacterium | reverse complement strand
GCTCAAGCGCTGATCCAGCGCCGATCCCAAAATCAGCAGCACGCCCAGCGCCGCGAGTATCCCCACCAGCAGCCAGGGCAGCCGGTGGCGCGCCGTGTGATCGATCACCGCGAGACTGTCCAACCCCTCCCACGAATCGGCGGAGAGAACCAGCGTATGCGTCCCCGAATCCAGTTCGCCGCACACCTGCACGCAGCCGGACAGCCCCGCTGTGAACAGCAGAGTTTCCGATTCGCCGTCCAAGATCGCTGCCACTGCGAGCGTCTCCGGCGGATCGGCGGCGCAGAGAGATACACTCGTGCCGTCAAACCGATAGGTGCGCGTTTCGCGCCCATCTTCCCCCTGCCCGATCATGCCCCGCGAGTCTAGCCCATGCCGCCCCGCGCCCAGTATTTTGGGCTGGTCGCCCGTCATATACGCTTTGAGCGATTCATAAACCGGGGTAGGCGTGAAATTGGGTTCGAGCAGGCGGAAGTAGTACCAGCTTTGCCCCTTCTCAGCCTCATCGGCTCGTTTGAGATACCACCAGTTGACCACGCCGACCCAGGGCCAATCTTTGATCGCGCGTTCATAGGCCAGCGCTGCCCATTCCGCCGCCTGATCCATCGTTACCCGACCATATTGATCCAGGTTGGCAATTGTCGGATCGTTGGGGACCGGATTCCAGCCTGCTTCGCTGATCCAGATTGCTTTGTGGGCGTCACCGTTTTTCACCATCATGTCCCGAATCCACAACACGCGCTGGAAATTGATCGTGACCGGGCGCAGGCGTTGATCGGTGGGGCCGCTCCACAGGCCGTATCCCTGCATACTCAAAATATCGAAACACGCCCCCGCCCCGGCCTGATACATACGCTGCAAGTACAGCAGGTCATACGCATCACGCCCGCTGAGATCAATCGTCGGGCCAAGCGCCCCGGTGATCACCACGATCTGCGGATCAACCTCTTTGAGCGCGTGATAGGTGCGGCACAACAAATCGGTATAGGCTTCGGCGTTGACGGTTTGATTGCCCCATTCCGGGTAGAGGTTCGGCTCATTCCAGACCTGATAATAGCTGATGCGTCCCTGGTAACGCCCGGCCACCGCCGTCGCGTAATCAACAAAATCCTGGTAATCGGCGGGTGGGGTGTAATTATTCTCGGTACCGGGAGCCTGACTCCACGCGGGCGGATCGCTCAGCCGGGCGATGATCTCGATCCCGTACTGCTCCGCCAGATCGACAATGTGATCATATTTGTCCCACGCATTAACCCCGTTGGGATCGTTGCGCCGGTCGACAAAATCACCTTTGGCGTGAATTTCCAGGTCGGCCCAGCGAAACTGCTGGCGAATCCAATGGAATCCGCCGTCAGCGATCATCTGCATTTGCTGCTCACGTTTGCTGAGTTCGACCTCTTGATCGAGAAAGGTATTCACGCCGAACGGGTTAACATCGGCGTGTTCGACATGGGCATACGGCTGCGTGTCGGGCTGCTGGCGCGTGTATCGCATGAGAACCTGACCAAAGCCGAGAAGCTGTTGATCCGGCTCAGTTTCGCCGGTCACATCCCAGAAATACTCATAGATCAGGCCGTGATTCAGCAGGTCCAGGCCGAGCGCGGCGACCCCGATCAGCGCGAAGGCGGCGCAGATCACCAGCGTCGAGAGACGGAATCCGAACAAGGTGTGGGAAAAGAAGTGTTTTTTCATGCGGGGAATTATAGAAGCAGGCGGCCCGAAGTACAACGAACGGCTGACCGACGGGCAAACGACGAGCGCGCGTAGGCTGCCCATTCACTCTAATCTAACGAGTGGTGCTACACTACATAATGCACATTCTTTTTTCAGAGAGGGAATGATGGGTAAAAAACAAATTCTGCTCACGTTGATCTTAACCGCCGCGCTGCTGGCTGGGCTGCTGCCCCCGGCAGTGCCGTCTCTTGCTCAAGGTACATGCGGCGATGCGCCGCCTCCGCGTTTGCTGCCGGGTGGGGATGGCATGGTATCGTTTACCAACGGCCAGCCGCTTAATGTGCGCGATGCAGCCGCGCTGGCGGCTGCTCAGCTCGGCCAACTGCCCGAAGGAACTGCTTTCCAGGTGATCAGCGGGCCGGTTTGCGCCGAGAATATTTACTGGTGGCAGATTCAAACCAGCGCGCTCGGCGGTTGGATCGCCGAGGGGGCCAGCGGGGAATATTTTGTTGAACCGGCGCTGCCCCCTGCCCCAATGACTCTCGCCGGTGGAACCGGGCCGTTCAGCGCGTGGAATTGGGCGGCGTTGGCAGCGGACTACTGGAATCCGAATGTTGCTGATCCCAAAACAATCACCCTGCCCGCCGCGTATGCCGGGAATCTGCCCGCGCTGCCGGTGGACTTGACCAACACCCTGTTTGTCAATGACACCGGGCTAAACGACAATCAGCGGGCGCTGTTGGCGCAAAACGGCTTTGTCGTCATTCCCGCCGGTTTTGACCAGTTTCTCGATGCCTACCGCGATCCTACCGGCACCTGGCTCGACTACAGCGAGGACGGCGTTTCGCCCGCCCACGCCTATTTTGTGACCACCGACGCGACCTTACACGCACTGCACTTTATTTTTGATAACCTGCTGACCGATCTGGAACAAAATGCTTTCCTGCCGATCATGATGGATGAAGTGCTGACTCCGGCGCTGATCGCGGCGCACCAGCAGACGCAAGATGCCGCCGGGACCGGGCTGGAAACCGCCGCCACGAACGCTGAGCTTTATCTGGTCGTGGCGCTGGGATTGTTCGGCTCAGACGGCTTCCGCGATTACACCTCGCCGGAGATGCTCGCCGCCGCACAGCCGATCATTGACATGGCGTTGGCGGGTGAAGGGCAATCCGAAATTCCGTTCCTGGCGGGTTATCTCGAAGATTTCAGCCAGTATCGCCCGCGTGGACATTATGCTGGCGACCCAGCGCTGGAAGGGTATTTCCGGGGCATGATGTGGATCAGCCGGATCACGTTTTTGGCGAATGACGACAGCGCCACGCAAATCGCGCTGATGCTGCTGCGCGCCCTGCAAAACGGACAGGGATCACTGGCCGGGTGGAACAAAGTTCACGATACGCTGTCTTTCTTGATCGGCCCGGTGGATGATCTCGGCCCGCAGGATTACGCGCCGCTGGCCAAATCGTTGTATGGCCCTACGCTCGATCTGGCCCTGATCGCCGATCCGGCTCTGTTGGCCGGTTTTAAGGCCGAACTGAACACCCTGCCGCCGCCGCGTGTCAACGGGATCGTGCTGCCTGACGATACCACCGCCGAAGAGGTCGCCCCTGCAACGCGCGGGTTCCGTTTCTTGGGGCAGCGTTTCACCTTCGATGGTTATGTCATGCAGCAGTTGATGTATCCCTACGTGGGAACGCGCGAGAATCAGCGCCAACTGCCGCTCGGCCTGGATATCCCCAGCGCGGTAGCCGGATCGGAGACGGCGTACCAGCTTGCCATCGAAGCGGGCGCAGGTGATTTTGTGAACTACGACACGCAGACGCTGCGTCTCGCCTCGACGCTGGGCGTGATGACCGACGATCAGTGGCTGGAAAATGTATACAGCGGCTGGATGTGGGCGCTGAATCCACTGTGGAGCCGGGCCAGCAGTGCGTACCCGCCGCTGATGAATACCCCGGCGTGGCTGCGCAAAGATTTACAGACCGGGCTGGCGAGTTGGACCCAGCTTAAACACGACACCGTGTTATACGCCAAACAGCCGACCGGCTTTGGCGGCGGCGGTGGCCCGCTGACCAGCTTCGGTTATGTCGAGCCGAACCCGCTCGTCTTCGCGCGAATCGCCATCGTCGCCGGGATGACCTATCAGGGCCTCAAAGATCGCGGCCTGGATCAATATGGCCCGCCGCCTATGATGGGCAGCGAGAAGCCGGGTTATTTGAAACAGGACGGTAACCCCCTGGAACGCACCATGAACGAACTGCGTAATCTCGCTTTTGAAGCGGCTGGTTTGAGCGAGATCGCGCGTAAAGAACTGGCGGGGGAGACGATCACCGAAGACGAATACTGGCAAATTTACCACTTTAGCAACTATCTAATGGTGCTGCTCTATTCGCTCTCTAGCACGCCGGCTAATCCTGATCCGGTGGCGCTGGTGACGGACGTGGCGAGTAATCCCAGCATCGGGGCCGTGCTGCAAGAAGGCGTCGGCGGCGTGGATTACATCTACGTGGTGGTCCCGACTCCCGATGGACAGCTTCAGGTCGTGCGGGGCGGCGTGTTCAGTTATTACGAATGGGTAGGCGACATCAACCAGCGCATGACCGATGACGAATGGCGGGCGAAGGTCAAGAGCGGCGATCTGCCCGCACGCCCGGCCTGGGTGAGCGCGTTCTACAGCGAGTAAAAATAGCCTCACTTCGTCAATTCGATCTACCCGTTTTCGTGTTAGCCTCACCCCAACCCCTCTCCATTGCATGGAGAGGGGCTAAATCCTCGCTCGACATTTCCCCTTCTCTGCGAAATGGAGACGGGGCCAGGGGGGTGAGGCTAAATTGCCCCCACCCCGAATTTTTTATCAGACTGATACTCTGTCAGGACCTCATTTGTATTACAATCAAGACATCAGACGGATAAATTACCCACCTCTACCGCATGTTATTCTCATGAAGGAAGTTCAACCTAT
>JACRBK010000727.1 GCA_016234525.1 Chloroflexota bacterium | reverse complement strand
TGGTCATGGCGGTGGGGGTACACCCGGTCCCATCTCGAACCCGGTCGTTAAGCCCACCCGCGCCTAGGGTACTTGGGGCGTAAGCCTCTGGGAGACTCGGTCGCTGCCAACTCTTCCCTCGTTCCTTTTCCTTCTCTCCTCCTCTCCTTCCTTCCTATTCCCGGCCTATTCTCCAACAATTTCCTGCTTCATGCTGTTTCACTACCAATTCCTAAAATGCCGCCTACCTTAATTGGTAATTTATATCAAATTTCACAAAAATATCTACATTAAGTATTTTCTATTCTGTCAGGATGTGTTATCCTTAGGTTCGACACGCCTGAACCGAGGGGCATAAACGCTCTAGGTGGTTTGACACCCTCCTGGCTTTATGCTAAGCTCTCAACAGTTTGTACTAATCTGAACAATTAACGGTTAGCCAACTTTATAGGACGGAGATACTTACAGTGCCTTCAGATTTTGCACCCATATCGGCTCTCTTGATCCTTTCGGTTGCGGTAAGTCTTATTATTGTTTTTATCTCCCGTCTCCTCGGTCCTTTCCATCCGACCACACGCAAATTGTCTCCCTATGAGAGCGGAATGCAGCCGTTCGGTGAGGCTATTCGGCGTATTCCAGTCAAGTTTTACCGCATCGCTGTTCTGTTTATTCTCTTCGACGTTGAAGTGATCTTTTTCCTGCCCTGGGCAGTGGTCTTTCGCGACTTTAAACTCTATGGCCTGGCTGTAATGGGAGTCTTCTTCTTTGTATTGATGATCGGGTTTGTGTACGAGTGGAAAGTTGGAGGCCTGGAATGGGATTAACATCCAAACTTGGCAATATGGGAGTTGTAACCGTTAAGTTGGAAGACGCGATCAACTGGTCCCGCACGCGCGCGATGTGGCCGATGTTGTTTGGGTTGGCGTGTTGTGCGATTGAAATGATGAGTACTCAGGCGGCTGTATACGATCTCTCTCGCTTTGGGATGGAATTGATGCGTCCCAGCCCGCGCCAGAGCGACCTGATGATTGTAGCCGGGCGTGTTACACGCAAGATGGCCCCTGTTTTGCGCCAGCTCTATGATCAGATGCCCGATCCCAAATGGGTCATCAGCATGGGCGACTGCGCCTCATGCGGGGGAGTGTTCAATAACTATGCCATCGTGCAAGGGGTAGACGAGATTGTGCCGGTGGATGTTTATGTCGCTGGCTGCCCGCCGCGCCCAGAACAGCTTATTCATGGCATCATGATGCTGCACGAACGCATCAAACAAGAACGAATCAAGGATTGGGCATAAGATGGCTGACGTAAACCCGGTTGAATCACTGCGTGCCGCGTTCTCTGACGCCGTGCAAGATGTTCAGGAATTTCGCGGCGAAATCACGTTTATCATAGACCGAGATCATATTGTGGATGTCTGCCGTTACTGCCGCGATACCAAAGGATTGGAATATAACTTCCTCTCCGATGTTGCCGGGGTGGATTATTTTCCACAAGAGCCTCGTTTTGCGGTTTCTTATCACTTGTATTCTATGATTCACAATCGTGCGCTGCGCCTGAAAGTGCTGCTGCCGGGTGAAGAACCTGAGATACCCAGTGTTATCGGGCTTTTCCCATCGGCGAACTGGTCTGAGCGCGAAATCTACGATATGTTTGGGATTACCTTCACCGGGCATCCTGACTTGCGCCGTTTGTTGATGCCCGAAGATTGGGACGGTCATCCGCTGCGCAAAGATTATCCGCTGGGATATGAGACGGTGCAGTTCTCGTTCAATTTTGACGAAGTGGACAAATACAAACCCTACGCCCGCGAATAAAAGCCGAAACCTGCTTTTTCGGAGTGACAGCGAATGACTGGTTCTGACGATAATCTCTGGCAAGGCGATGTTGAAAAGCTCAAAGGGTTAGTTTCTGAGCGTGCCTTGACCGGCGAAACAATGGTCTTGAATATGGGGCCGCAGCATCCCAGCACACATGGTGTGCTGCGCCTCCTGTTGGAACTGGACGGCGAGACCGTCGTGACCTGCGTGCCGGACATCGGGTATCTACACACCGGCATCGAAAAAAATATGGAGTCCAAACGATACGAGCAGTCGATTGTGATGACGGATCGTATGGACTATCTCAGCCCGATGGGCAATAACCTGGTGTACTGCCTGGCGATGGAGAAGTTGATCGATCTCGATGTTCCGCCACGTGCGCAGGTGATCCGCGTGCTGTTGTCTGAACTTACCCGGATCAACAGCCATCTTGTTTGGTTGGGGACTCACGCGCTTGATATTGGGGCGATGAGCGTGTTCCTCTACTGCTTCCGCGAGCGCGAACGGCTGCTCGACATCTTCGAGATGGTATCCGGCCAGCGTATGATGAGTACCTATTTCCGCCCTGGCGGTGTGTGGCGTGATGTCCCGGCAGAATTTGAACCTGCGGTGCGCGACTTTATCAACTATTTCCCGCCGCGCGTTGACGATTACGAAAAACTGCTGACCAATAACCCGTTGTGGTTGGATCGCACCCAGGGGATCGGCTTTATTTCGGCGGACGATGCAATCCGTTATGGCTGTTCTGGCCCCACGCTGCGCGGCTCTGGTGTCAACTGGGACATCCGTAAGGCGTTGCCCTACAGCGGTTATGAGAACTTCGATTTTGATGTGCCGTTGGGCCAACATGGGGATGTGTACGACCGTTACCTGATCCGCATCGAAGAAATGCGTCAGAGTCTGCGCATTGTCGAGCAGGCATTAGATAAACTGCCGGATGGCCCAGTGCGTTCTAATAACCGGAAATACGTGCCGCCGCCTCGCTCGGAACTGGGACAAAGTATGGAAGCCGTCATCCACCATTTCAAACTGTGGACCGAAGGTTTCCGTCCCCCGGTTGGGGAGGTCTACCAACGCATCGAAAGCCCGCGTGGTGAATTAGGGTGTTATCTGGTGAGTGATGGAGAGCCGAAACCCTGGCGCGTCCATTTCCGCACGCCGAGTTTTATCCATTTGAGCGTGCTGCCATTGATGTCTAAAGATCATTTGATTGCCGACCTGGTCGGCATTATCGGAAGTGTTGACATTGTGTTGGGTGACTGTGACCGCTAAACAGCTAAAACAGCGGTTTGCAGTTGGTTGCCACCGGGGAGCCTGCCGTGCTGGCGGAAAAATATCCTGAACGAGTTGCTAAAATATTCTCGAAATACCCGGACAAACGCTCCGGGGTGATGGCCCTGTTGTATCTGGCGCAAGAGGAATATGGCTGGATTTCTGACGAGGCTTTGAGCGAAGTCGCCGCCTTGTGCGAGATTGACCCTACTCAGGTCAAGTCTATCGCCGGGTTTTATACGATGTATTCCGAAAAGCCAAAGGGCAAATACTGGCTCCAGGTTTGCACCGATCTGCCCTGTGCGCTGCGTGGCGCTGATGAGTTCTATAAAGGGTTGTGCGATTATCTGGGCGTGAAAGATGGCGGAACAACCGAAGATGGCCTGTTTACTGTCGAGCAGGTAATGTGTCTGGCCGCCTGTGATCATGCCCCGATGATGCAGTGCAATTTCCATTATCACGAAAATTTTGACCTGGAAAAAGCCAAAACGCTGGTGGATCGGCTGCGGGCTGAATCTGCGCAGAAACAGCCATCGAGTGAGAAGTAAAGTGCAGGCTGCTATGAGTGATTCGACCAACGATCTGACCTTTGTTACTCTGACGGTAGACGATTATGCTGCTGTCTGCGATCTTTGGCGGTTGGCCGGGCTGCCATTTAAAGCCATAGGGCGTGACAGCCGTGAGCAGTTCGCCGCGCAGATCGCCAGCGGCCTTCAAACCGTGATCGGCGTGCGCATCGATGACCGTTTGGTCGGGGTCGTGCTTACGACTCACGATGGTCGTAAAGGGTGGATCAACCGGTTGGCGGTCCATCCAGACTGCCGCCGCCAGGGGATCGGAATGCTGCTCATTGAAGAGGCTGAACAGGTACTTTATCGCCAGGGAATGCAGGTGATCGCGGCTCTGATTGAAGATGAAAACACCGCCAGCCTGCAACTGTTTGCGCGTGCGGGATATGGGGATTATCCCAGCCTGCATTATGTATCCAAACGCAAAAACCATGACGTCTAAAGCGTCTTCTTGGGGAAAAACACGCCGCGCTGCGGTCACAGGCAGTATTCCGGTCATCACCTTCGGTTTGTTGTTGGTGACTTTCGCCATGCTGCGCGCGCCCTGGCCTCCCGATCCTCAATCGGCGTATGCCACTCTGTTCTCGTATTCGGAGCGGTTGCAGGGCAAACAAGCGTTGCCGCCGCTGCTGGGAACGTATCAGGATACGGCGTGGTATATCCGGCGTGGGTTTGATGTTATGGCATTGGTGCTGCTCGTTGCCGGATATATAAGCACCGGGGCAGCGATCTGGTTCAACAGTTCGCGCGCGTTGGTGGCCCTGATTATCATCGGGGCGTTAGGCGCCTTTTATGGCGGCACTGTCGGATTATTCACCGGCCCCATCCTGGCCTTAGGGGGATTCGCGCTGGTGTTTTTTGGAGCAGGACTCTACTGGCTCAGCCAGTTTTCGACACGAATCTATTCTCACAACGAATCGTTGGAAAACGGGACTTAAAATTATGGCACACATTCTGCTGCGCGATTTGGACGTGCCTGACATCTGGCAGTTCGATACCTATGTCGCCAACGGCGGTTATGCCGCGCTGAGAAAATCCGTCAAGGAGCTTTCTCCCGATGAAGTCACCAAGATCGTAATTGATGCTAATCTGCGCGGGCGTGGCGGTGCGGGTTTTCCTACCGGGCGCAAATGGAGTTTTATTCCCAAAACAGCCCAGGTGAAGTACGTCACGGTCAACGCGGATGAAAGCGAGCCGGGAACCTTTAAGGATCGCCAGTTACTTGAGGGCAACCCACACCAGTTGATCGAAGGCGCGATGATTGCGGCCTATGCGATCCAGGCGACGGCGGTTTATATTTACTGTCGTGGTGAATTCTGGGATTTGGCCCACGCGCTCGAAGATCGTATCGAAGAGGCGCGTAAAGCTAACCTGGTCGGTGAGAATGTTCTCGGATCGGGTTGGTCTTGTGATATGTTCGTCCATCTGGGAGCCGGGGCGTATATCTGTGGTGAAGAAAGCGCCCTGTTAAACAGCCTGCAAGGGCTGCTCGGCCAGCCGCGTGTTCGTCCGCCTTTCCCGGCGCAGATGGGCGGCGGTCTGTATTATTGGCCGACAGTGGTCAATAATGTCGAAACGCTGGCGAATGTTCCCTGGATTATTGATCACGGCGCAGAGGCTTATAAAGCTATCGGCACGCCCGAAAGCCCTGGCCCGAAGATTTTCTGTCTGAGTGGGCATGTGGCAAAACCAGGTAATTATGAACTGCCGCTGGGGAAAACTTTCCGCGAATTGATCTACGATTACGCCGGGGGAATTCCGAACGGCAAAAAACTGAAAGCAATTTTGCCTTCCGGCGCGAGCGGCCCCGTGCTGCCCGCGACCGACGAAGTATTAAATGCCCCCATGACATATGAGAGTGTGGCGGCGCTCGGCAGCACGCTTGGATCGGCGTCGTTTATTTTGATGGATGAAGATACCGATATGGTGTGGGCTGCCGCCAAGATGATCCACTTCTTTAAACACGAAAGCTGCGGCAAATGTACGCCCTGCCGCGAAGGGACCTACTGGCTCGATCAAATTTATCATCGGCTGTTGCGTGGGCAGGGGACGGCGCGCGATCTGGAACAGCTTGAACGGGTGCCGAAACAAATGGTTGGGGTAACCCTGTGCGCCCTGGGTGATTTTGCGGCCAACCCGGTCTTGAGTACCGTGCATCATTTCCGGCACGAGTACGAGCGTTATATCAAACAGCCTGCGCTTGAAAAAGCGGGTGCGGTGGCTGAACCCGTATGATCGCGCTATCGGATTTAGAAGCCCGACCAGTTTTTTCTGCACCGCTGGGATTGACGCCGCAGGTTCAGTGGCTCACCCGTGCGATCCTAGATGATCCGGATGCACCGGTTCACTATCTGCTGCGCGGTGAAGAATGGCTGGTATGTGGTCGCTGGACAGAGGCACGCACCGATTTTGAAATGGCGCTCACGTTGTCAGAAAAACTGCTGATTTCTAGTGCCTGGGGGTATATCTTCCAGGCGTATATTGACCGGGCTGAGGCGGGACTGCGCCGCTGCCCATAGCTGCTTTTGTAGGACTGCGGCGCTGTTTTCAGGTGAGCGCCCAATTTAAGCTCTGATTTTCGAGGAGCCATATGGCCGAAACCGTAACAATATCCATTGATGGTCAAAGTTATCAGGTTCCCAAAGGCGCGAATCTGGTAGATGCAGCCAAGCTGCACGGCACCGACATCCCCGTGTTTTGTTACCATCCCAAGATGAAACCGGTTGGGATGTGCCGTATGTGTTTGGTCGAGTTGGGGAGCGTCACTGTCAATCGTGAATCAGGCAAACCGGATCTGGACGAGCACGGCCAGCCGGTAATCCGTTGGCAGCCCAAACTCCAGACCGCCTGCACACAAACCGTCAGCGAAGGCATGGCGATCCGCACCTCTACCGCCAAAGTGGTCGAAGCGCGGGATGATATTCTTGAATTTATCCTGACCAGCCATCCACTCGACTGCCCTATTTGCGACAAAGGTGGCGAATGTCCGTTGCAAAACCTGACCATGGCTTATGGGCCGGGTGAGTCGCAGTTCCTTTATGATGATAAACAGCATCTTGCCAAACACGTTCCGTTAGGCGAGCTGATCTATCTCGACCGTGAGCGCTGTATCCAGTGTGCGCGCTGCACTCGTTTCTGTGATGAAGTAGTTGGCGATGATGTGCTGGCTTTTCATGAGCGCGGGCGCAAACTGCAAATCGTGACAGTCAGCGATCCCCCCTTCGACACCAAGTTCAGCGGCAATACTACCGATATTTGCCCGGTAGGCGCATTGACGACGGCGGATTTTCGTTTTGGGGCGCGTCCCTGGGAACTGAGCGAAGTGCCTAGCATTTGCCCTCACTGCCCGGTGGGCTGCAATATCAGCGCCAGCACACGCCTGGATCGTGATTCGGGCGGCAAAAAAGTGATCAAACGGATCATGCCGCGCCAAAACGAACAGGTCAACGAAATCTGGATTTGCGACAAAGGCCGGTTTGGTCATCATCACAGTCTCTCGTCCAACCGTCTGCAAACACCCATGCTCAAAAAAGACGGCGCTTGGGTCGAGATTGATTGGAAGACGGCCTATCAAGAAGTCACTTCACGGCTGCAAAAATACGGCGAAAAAGTGGGTTTCCTGGCCGGGCCGAGTCTGTCTAATGAAGACCTGTGGGAAATGCGTAAACTCGCCCGCCGGACCTGCCGTGACTGCCAGATTGGTCTCTGGCCTGCCACGATGACGGGCCTTGAGGCTGTCACGCAGGCAGGGGTTGGCGTTGGGACACATCTGGCTGCGCTGGGGCCGGAAAGCGCCATTTTGGTGATTGCCTCTGACTTTGAGGAGGAAGCGCCGATTTGGTGGTTGCAGGTCAAACAAGCGGCGGATCGCGGCGCGAAGGTGATGGTCGCCAATGCGCGCCCCACCAAGCTCGATCAATATGCAAAATGCGTGGTGCGTTATGAATACGGCGAAGCAGTTGAGGTGCTTAACCATATCGCCGTCTTTGCACGCCGCCATGATAAGCTGAACCAGACACTTGTCGAGGGACGTGTAGACGGTTTCGCTGAACTCGAAGCCGATCTCAAAGGCAAGCGTGTTCCTAAACAGCACAGCGAAGCCGCCGAACTGCTGTTAGATACTGAGAATCTGGTGATCTTCGCCGGAAACGAGGGCTTGACCCTGGCGCAGCAGGCCGAACTGATGCAGGCTGCCGCCAATCTGTTGATCCTCACCGGGCATGTCGCCCGACCCAATAACGGGTTAGTGGCGGTTTGGCCGGGAGCCAATATGCAGGGGGCGCTGGACCTGGGCTTTTCTGCCGAGGCAACGGTGAGCCTGCTGGATAACCCGCCGTCTATGTGGGTTATCGGTGACGCTGATCCGGTGGCCGAAGATGCGCGCGCGGCGGCTGTCCTCGATCAAGCCGAATTTGTGGTAGTTAGCACTCAATTTATGACTCCGACGGCTGAACAGGCCGATCTGGTTTTGCCCGTCCTGAGTTTTGCAGAGCGCGAAGGCACATTCACGAATGCGATGCGCCGTGTCCAGCGCTTCTATATGGCCCAAACACCGCTCGAAGGCGCGCTGTCCGCCTGGAAAGTGTTCGCTCAGATCGGGTCCGCGCTGCCGGGTGGAGACAAGCCGCGTATTTCTGCCGCATTGGTCATGCGAGATATTGCGCAGCATGTCGTCCGTTACGCTGGGATGAATTACACCGACCTGGCGCACGTCGAAACTCAGTTTCCTGATGTGGGCGGACACGATTTGTATTATGGCGGCAACGCCTATGCCAATCACGGTGGCCTGGGTATCCAGTGGGCGACCAACGCCGAAAAAGAGAACTACCGCCTGACCGTTCGCCCGGTGAGCGCGGAAGCTCCAAAATATGAAGACCTGACCCTGATCCCGATCCGGCTGTTGTATAACCGCGATGTTTTGTTCGAACCGAGCACGGTGATGCACGCCCGCATCCCTGCGCCTTATGCCGATTTCAACGCAAAAGACGCGGCGCAGTTAGGGATCATTGACGGCGATCAGGTAGTTATTTCGGCGGGCGATCTCCAGATCAATGTGTCAGCGCGCGTGAACGGCCAGGCGCCCACCGGGTTTGTCTTACTCCCGATCCGGCTGAGTCAGTTGCCTGTTCCTGCCGCGCCTGCGATGTGCAGCGTGCAAAAAGTGGAGGAGTAAACGGTATGTTTGGACCGGGTGAATCCAGCGTGATCGTGGAGTGTTCTGCGCAGACAACCTGCGCGGTGATCCATGCTATTCTCACGTCGCTCATTCTATTTTTTGTTCTGCTCACCGGGTTTGCCTATACCACTGTGCTTGAGCGCCGATTCCTGGCGTTTCTCCAGGCGCGTATTGGGCCGAACCGCGCAGGGCCCTATGGTCTGCTTCAGCCGGTAGCTGACGGCATCAAACTGATCTTTAAAGAAGATCTCACCCCGGCACGGGCCAAGAAGGTTGTTTTTTGGATGGCTCCTGTGATCAAGGTGGTTCCCGCGCTGCTGGTAATGGCGGTGGTTCCGTTCGGGCCAGACATTACGGTTCCCTGGTTCGATGGCAAGTGGTATCACATGGCACAGGGGTTAGCCGATGTCAATGTCGGCGTATTGTGGATTTTGGGCATAACCAGTATCGGCATTTACGGTATCGCGCTGGCGGGATGGTCGAGTAACAACAAATATGCCATGTTAGGCGGGCTGCGGGCATCAGCTCAGATGATCAGCTACGAATTGAGCATGAGTCTGGCGATCATCGTGCCGGTGATGTTGGCAGGATCGCTGAGCATGGGCGAGATCATTGAAGCGCAGAACGAAACCCCGATCCTGGGCTGGTTTGTGTTTCAAAACCCAATGGCCGCGATCATCATGGGGCTGGCGCTCCTGGCCGAAGTCAACCGCGCCCCCTTTGATATGCCCGAAGCCGAGCAGGAACTCACTGCCGGGTATCATTCTGAATACAGCGGTATGAAATTCGCCATGTTCTATCTGGCGGAGTATATCGGCATGATCGCGATGGGTGGAATTGCGGCGGCGCTGTATTTTGGGGGTTATCACTTCATTTGGGTAGATAAAGCTCCGCTGCTTGGCCCGCTGGTGTTTGGGTTCAAAGTGTTCGTTTTGTTGGTCGTGATGGTCTGGGTACGCGGCACGCTCCCCCGCATTCGTTATGATCGCCTGATGGCTTTCGGCTGGAAGGTCATGATCCCATTGGGATTGGTCGCGGTAGTGTGGAGTGCGTTCGGCGTAATCCTGCAAGAAGAGATGAGCACCGCCGGTTATGTGGCGTTGGTAGTGGCTGTCTGGGTGGTATTCCTGGTAGCTTCGGATTACTGGCTGCGGCGGGTAGGGCGGCGTGAAGAACCTAAGATGGTGCACGAACGGATTGAGGTAGTTTCACTTTCCGGCGGGCGCGGCGCGTCAGCTATTCGCACGCTCGATAAAGTCATCGGGGCTCCGTTGGCCCGTTCTGGTGGATCGCGCGGCGAAAAACAAGACCAGGAACCAGAAGAGTAGTGGTAGCGCTGTAGGAGTGACGCATGAATCTGGTACGCGGATTTGCAACAACTTTCAAGCACATTCTCGAAGGCCCGGTGACTGTCCAGTATCCGGAGCAGGAACGCCCACTGCGCGAGCGGTTCAAAGGGAAACATGCGCTCAAACGGTATGATAACGGCCTGGAAAAGTGTATCGGCTGTTCCTTGTGCGCGGCGGCCTGTCCGGCAGACGCGATCTGGGTCGAAGCGGCTGAAAACACGGATGAAGAACGTTACAGTCCTGGCGAACGTTATGCTAAAACCTACGAGATCAACATGCTCCGCTGCATTTTCTGCGGTTATTGTGAAGACGCCTGCCCCACTGAGGCAATTGTGTTGGAGCATGAATTCCGGCTGAGTTTTAATGATCGCCGTGACGCGATCTATACCAAAGATAAGCTGATTGATCCGCTGCCCGCGGGGGTAGAAGGCACGCCTCGGCAGACTGAGCCGGGTGTGTATACACGCTCGATCCCGGATATGAAAAACCCGGATTAACACCAGAAAGACCTATCGGGCAGGCTGGGGCTTGTTTGGCTTGCCCGGTAACTTGCGCTACACTGCTTAATTGAATTGCCATGATTGTTCCTTATCTAAATATGGGCCGGTCATAACCACAGGACGGCAGAAATATGGAACTTACGCTTTTTGTCATTATTGGAGCGGTAGCGGTCATTTCCGCTGCAATGATGCTGATCAGTGAAAACGCGATCTACAGCACGCTCTTTTTGATCCTTAATTTCGCCTGTATCGCGTTTTTCTTTCTGATGCTCAACGCCCCGTTTTTGGCGATGGTGCAGATCACCGTCTATGCCGGCGCGATCATGGTCCTCTTCCTTTTTGTGATCATGTTATTGGGCGCCGAGCAGGTGATTCCTTCCACTGAAACACGGTTCAACTGGTTGGCTTCTGCGGTGGTCGGACTGGCGCTGGTGTTTCTGGTAGCGGTGAGCGCGGCGATCATTGACGGCAAGATCGAAATTACTGAGCCGCAGAAGATCGAGCCGCATGTTCGGGTGGTGAATGCGATGGATGGTATTCCCGCCCTGGATGTTTACCTGGATGGTACTGCCATCGCGCGCGACGTCGAGTTCCATGACAATACCCGGTTCAAAGCCTGGAATGAAGGGCGTTATACCCTGGCGCTGTTTGCGGCGGGGGACGATCCTCAAAGTGATACGCCGTTGGTCGAGCAGCAGGTTGAGCTTAATCGCGGCGAGGCGCTGACTTTTACTGCTGTGGGCCGCCTGGTGAATCCTGGTCCTGGTCTGGTCGTGGTGACAGAGCAGGTGGATTACAACGAAGAAAAAGACACCCTGCGCCTGATTGCGGTGAACGGCCTGCCTGAGCGCGCCCTGGTCGATGTACTTGATGAATCCGATTCCGGTAATCGTAAAGTGTTAGTAGACGGCCTGGAATATGGCAAGTCTGCTGAGACGGAGATTGGTCAAGGGACCTATACCCTGGGCCTCTATTCGGACGGTGATAAAGATAACCGGGTGTCGGTCCTCAAAGATGCGGAATTTGACGCCAATACGACAGTTCTGGTGGTATTCACTGAGCAGCAGCAGCCTGATAACTCGTTCCGCGATCTGGTGATCAACGTCGAGAACAAGTCCGCGCCTTCATTCGGAGGGCCGACCCATGTGGGCCGTTTGTTGTTCAGCCGTTACGTTCTGCCGTTTGAGATGGTTGGTTTGCTGCTGCTGGTCGCGATGATTGGGGCGATTGTCCTGACTCATGAGACGTTGGCTCCGCGCCGACGTATGCCGCGCCGTTTCGCGAACCCTGCGGTGGGTTATGAACCACCTGCCGATAAGCCCGGCGCTTGATCCTGGGGGAAACAGCGTATGAAGACTCCTGAAGTAGCCATTGAACTTTATATTTTGCTCAGCGCGATCTTGTTCATCATGGGCGTGATGGGTGTGCTGCTGCGCCGTAACGCGATCCTCGTTTTTATGTCGGTGGAGTTGATGCTCAACGCCTCAAATCTGGCGCTGGTGGCATTTTCGCGGCAGTGGGCCAATGGGGATGGTCATTTGATTGTGTTTTTTGTGATCACCGTCGCGGCGGCGGAAGTCGCGGTTGGGTTGGCGTTGATCGTGGCGATCTTCCGCACCAAAAAGAGTATTGATATTGACGCTCTGCACCTGTTCAAGGACTAAAAGGGCCGCACATGCAAGACTTTTTTGACCTTGTACCGCTGGTAGTTTTGCTCCCGCTGGCCGGGATGCTGCTCAACCTGTTTACGGGGCGGCGGCTGGGCGAGCGTGGAATCGCAATCGTGGGCGTGGGCGCGAGTTTTTCGGCGTTCCTGATCGCGGTGCTGCTCTGGCTGGCCCAGGTTGATACGGGTTATACGCCGGGAGTGATCCGCGCTCCTCTGCTGGATGACTGGATCAGCATCCCATCGGCTCACCTGACGATCCCCTGGGAATTCCGGGTAGACAGCCTCAGTGTTACCATGATGTTGGTGGTAACCGGAGTAGGCAGCTTGATCCACCTGTATGCGGTGGGGTATATGCACGGTGATTCGCGTTTCCAGCGTTTTTTCGTCTACCTCAACCTGTTTCTGGTCTTCATGCTGGTCCTGGTGACAGGCAACAACTTCTTGATGATGTTTGTCGGTTGGGAAGGTGTGGGTCTGTGTTCGTTCCTGTTGATCGGCTTTTGGTTCGACAAACCACACGGTGAGGGCTGGCGCAACAGCGATGCGGCGCGTAAGGCTTTTATTGTCAACCGTGTCGGTGATTTTGGCCTGATCCTGGGGGTGCTGATCACTTTCTGGACGTTCGGCACTCTGACCTACTATCACAACGGCGAAGAACCGATCCACGCTGTGCATGAGGCCGAAGCCGAAGACCAGCCGTTATTTACCCCGGCGATTCCCGTTGAAGAAGAACATCACAGTGAATACGAGGGACCGGCAGGCATTTTTAACCAGGCCGAGCTGTGGCTGGCTGAAGGTGATCATGAAGTGGATTTTGGGGCGGTGTCGCTGAGTTTTAAGGCCACATTGACTCTGATTACCCTGCTGTTTTTGCTCGGAGCAACGGGCAAGAGTGCGCAGATTCCACTGTTTGTCTGGCTGCCCGATGCGATGGCTGGCCCCACTCCGGTGAGCGCGCTCATCCATGCCGCCACGATGGTTACGGCGGGTGTTTATATGATGGTGCGCTCTAATGTGTTTTATCATGCGGCGGAATTTAGCTCATTGATTGTCGCTGTTGTGGGTGCGACTACCGCCTTAGTGGCCGGATTTATCGCGTTGGGGCAGTGGGACATTAAACGAGTGCTGGCTTACAGCACCGTCAGCCAGCTTGGATTTATGGTGGCGGCGGTCGGCGTTGGAGCCTATGGCGCGGCGATGTTCCATTTGGTGACTCACGCTTGTTTTAAGGCGTTGTTGTTCCTCGGTTCCGGCTCAGTGATTCACGGGATGGAACACGGCCATCACCGTCTCGCGCACGATGATCATCACGGTCACGGGCATGACGACGATGGTTTTAACCCGCAGGATATGCGTTTTATGG
>JACRBK010000732.1 GCA_016234525.1 Chloroflexota bacterium | reverse complement strand
CAGGCCGGAAGAGATCAGCGTGGCGAAAACCATCGTATCGCCTTCATAGGCAACGACGGTTTGTTCGTACAGGTCTACCATAACCCAATGATCCTGCGGGCCAACGCCTGCCGGGCGCGCAATGGGTTTGACTTTGGCTACACGGAGCTGCTGAATCCATTTGCCAGGACCCACCAGATACCATTCCCAACCATCAGCATCATATTCAATGCCGTAGATATTCATCAAAGTGTAGCGAGGAATAATCTCGGCGGCATCGTCTTGGGGGCCACCAGGGTAACGGCTGGGGCGCGCTTCAGCCAGCATCCAGGCGATGGGGTAGAGCGGCGGCGCGGTCAATTCTACGCCAGAGAACTCAGACACATCCGCCCACGTAATATGGTCAGACTGCACCCACTGGCCATAATTGATCTGGATAAAACCGTCTTGTTCGCTGATCACCGTGACGAAGTTGTAACCCGCGTCAAATTCCCCGATGACGGTGCCGTTGGGAGCATCATAAACCACCACATGCCCGGTCATCCGGCGGTAAGCGCGATTCCATACGACGTCTTCCTGGTAGGGAACCTGTACGACATCCGGCTTCGGGTGAATCTGCATTTGGGCAGCGGCGGCACGTAATTCTATCGCGGTCATGCCCGTGTCCTGCAAACAGTCATCCGGTATTTGAGGAGTTTCGCCTTCGGGCGCGGCAGCGATGGCGGCGGCGATGCGGGCCGCGCAGGTCTCATCGCGCTCATCACCAGGAAAAGCCAGCGCGGGCAGCACGCCCATCTGGACTATGACGATCACGATAATCAATGGTAGCAGGGATGAATGTCTGCGCATAAACTTCTAACCTCTACGATGTTTGAATTTGGTGAATAAGAGCATAACAACCTGCTCTGCTGCGGTCAATAGCTGAATCGACCAGCATAGGGCAAACGCCTATCAAAAGTCTCTGCCCTCAAAAAATGAGGGACATCAACCGATGCCCCTCCCAGAGTTAATAATGATAAGCGGTTGTGCTAGACCATGAATTCCCCGCTGCGATAGAACAGTGTGCCGTCGATGTGAATCTCGCCGCCGTCTTTCATGTTGTGGACCATGTCCCAGTGGATCGCGCTTTTGTTGACACCGCCCGTATCTTTGTTAGGGTTTTCTCCTAAAGCCATGTGGATTGTGCCGCCTATCTTTTCATCAAACAAGATCTCGCGGGTGAACTTTTGGATACCCCTATTTGTGCCGACAGCGAATTCACCCAGGCGGCGCGCGCCTTCGTCCATGTTCAACTGGCTTTGCAAATAATCGTTGCCTTTATCCGCGCTGGATTCGACGACTGCACCATTCTTGAAAACCAATGCGACGCCGCTGCTTTCGCGTCCCCCATACATCGTGGGAAAACTGAATTCAACATGTCCGTTGACTGAATCCTCGATAGGGCAGGTGAATATCTCACCATCGGGAAAGTTGCGTGTTCCATGGCAGCTAATCCAGGTCCGCCCTCCAAAATCGAAAGAGAGATCGATACCAGGGCCATGGACTTCGGCATGTTGTTTGCCTTTGAGCCATTCGATGAGCCGTTCTTGCCGGTCGCGGAACTCTTTCCAAAAGGCAATAGGATCGTTTTGATCCAACCCGCAGGCGGTATAAATGAATTGGGTATAAGCCAATAACCCCATCTCAGCGTCTTGAGCGGCGGCTTCAGTCGGCCAGCCGAAAATGTTAAAACGGAGGGCGTCTTCCTGAATACGCCTGAAATAGAGTTCAACCCAGGGGCGTTGGCCCTGCTGCCGGCGTGCTAATCGCGCCGGATCGACTAAGGCCAACTGCTTCGAATTGGTTGAGGCGCGGACCGAAAACAGAATATCAGCTTTTTCAGTGGCGACCATCACGGCGGGATCTTGAAAATCGAACTGCTCATCGGTGGCGCAGTTGAAGAAAATCTCGGCGGTATTCGGCAGCCCGATAAACGATGTGGTGTTTCCGCCGCGTTTCCAAATCGCTTCGAGCAAGGCTTCAACCATCGGAACCGTTGCAGTGCTGCCAAAAATTATCGCATAATCCCCTTGGTTTACGGGTTGGCAGTATTCGGTCAAGATACGAGCGAGTTTGGGAGCAAAGTCGTGTGTCATTTGATTCTCCTGGTCGAATAAAACGGCACTAATCAATTTCATTATATAGAATATCATAAAAATCAACTCTGAGCTTATAAAAATCAACTTTGAGCTTTAAAAAGCCGAGGAATTATCAAGTTCGCCCGGCGATATGTTGAGACTTTCGAGCTGGAATTTACCTTGTGGTTCAGAAGATGCTGTATTCATGCCACTTGCCTCCAGATTGTGTTACAGTTACGCCAATTGGCGTTTGGATGCGTATTCTTTCTTAAATGGTTACGCTTTTTAATGAGTTGTGAATCGGCACACGTCGCGTGCCAGGATGGAATAACGGATGTCTGCAACTACTAATGGTCGCCGTGTAGTACTGCGGGCCACGAACCTCACCAAAGACCTGCCGTTGGGCAAAGTCGTGGTTCATGCCGTGCGCGGAGTAGACCTGGAAATCTTTGATAACGAGATGGTAGGAATCGTCGGGCCGTCGGGCAGCGGCAAAAGTACGCTGTTGGGGCTGATTGGCGGGCTTGACAGCCCGACGACAGGCCGGATCGAGATTGACGGGGTCGATATTACCAACATGAGCGAAGGCCGCCTGACCGAAGTTCGCAACGAAAAGATTGGGTTTGTATTCCAATTTTTTAACCTCATTCCCACCCTTACCGCGCTCGAAAATGTCGCTTTGCCGATTCAATTTGCCCAGCATCCTCGCTTTCACCCGGAGAAACGCGCGCGTGAACTGCTCGAACTGCTCGGTTTGGCGGATCGAATGAATCACCGCCCGATGGAACTTTCAGGTGGGCAGCAGCAGCGCGTAGCAATTGCGCGCGCCCTAGCGAACAATCCTCCTTTGCTGCTGGCTGATGAACCCACTGGCAATCTCGATTCAGAAGCCTCCAAAGTGGTGATCCAGGCCCTGCGGGATGTGCGGCGCGAAACCGGGACCACTGTGATCCTGGTCACACACGATCACGCGCTGGCCTCTCAAATGGGGCGCGTGCTGGAACTGGTGGATGGACAGATTATTAAAGGCGAAACTGTATGACCCCAAAAAAGAAAAAAAAACCGACACTATGGGCCGGTTTCTGGAAATTTCTTCGTTTTTCGATCCGGCATTCGCTGCGTGATATGGCGCGTAACCGTTCGCGCACGACTTTTGCCCTGCTGTGTGTGGCGACTGGGATCGCGGCAGTGGTCGCGCTGCGGTCGCTGGCGTTTATGGTGGGCGACAAACTGACCACTAATCTGGCAGAAGTGAACCGGGGCGACATTCGCGTTTATGCGTCGCGCGGCGTGCCGGAACTAGTCCAATTATCTGAGCAAGGCGATCCGGT
>JACRBK010000731.1 GCA_016234525.1 Chloroflexota bacterium | reverse complement strand
GGGTACGTCCATTCAGCGTTATGATCTGACGGCGCAGGACTTCGGCGGGGAACGTTACAACGGCTGTAACGATTATCTTGTAATCACCCGCCCTGATGTAATCGAAGCAATTCATGCGTCTTTCCTGGCTGTCGGCTGCGAAGTAATCGAAACTGATACTTTTCGCTCGAACCGTCTCACGCTGGGCGAATATGGGCTGCAAGATCAGGTGCTTGACATCAACCGGACTGCCGCGCAGTTAGCGCGTCGGGTCGCGGATCGGTTTGCGACTGAGACGGACATTCCCCGTTATGTGGCGGGCAGCATTGGGCCGTCGGGCAAACTGCCCAGTTCGGACGATCCTGACCTGGGCAACACCTCATTTGATGAACTGGCCGCCCTCTTTTATGAGCAGGCGAAGGGATTGGTCGAAGGCGGCGCAGATGTGCTGCTGATCGAAACCAGCCAGGATATTCTCGAAGTGCGGGCCGCTATAAACGGGATTCACCGTTATTTTGAGGATGCCGGGGTACGGATTCCGCTGCAAACTCAAATTACGCTCGATACTAGCGGGCGTATGTTATTCGGCACGGACATTGCCAGCGCCCTGACGACACTCGAAGCACTGCCGGTTGATGTGATCGGCCTGAACTGCTCCACCGGGCCGGAACACATGTCTGCCCCGGTGAAATATTTGGTGGAACACAGCACTCGCCCGATCAGTGTTTTGCCAAATGCCGGGCTGCCGATCAATGTTGATGGTGAAGCTGTTTATCCGATGCTGCCCGATCCATTTGCTCACATCCTCGGCGAATTTGTGGATTGGGGCGTAAGCATCGTCGGCGGGTGCTGCGGCACCACGCCCGAACATCTAAAAAAACTCATCGAGCGCGTGAAAGGCACACCCACTGCGACACGCCCGCCGCTGGATCGCCAGCCCGAAACCGCGCCCGCCGCGTCCAGCGGGATGCGCGCCATGCCGCTGCAACAAACTCCCCCGCCCACCCTCATCGGAGAGCGCGTTAACAGCCAGGGCAGCAAAAAAATCAAGCGGCTGCTGCTCGAAGAAAATTACGATGAAATCTTGCAGGTCGCACGCGAACAGGTCGAGGCGGGCGCGCATATTCTCGATGTATGTGTAGCACTCACCGAGCGGCCCGACGAAGCCGAACAGATGAAAAAAGTGGTCAAAAAACTGTCGATGGCGATTGATGTACCGCTGATGATCGACACCACCGAGGCGGATGTGTTAGAAGCCGCCCTCAGCCTGTATCCGGGCCGGGGATTGATCAACAGCATCAACCTTGAAAACGGGCGCAAACGAATCGACTCCGTGCTGCCGATTGCGCTCAAACACGGCGCGGCGGTAGTAGCCCTCACCATTGACGAGATCGGCATGGCGAAAACTGCTGAGCGTAAGCTCGAAGTGGCCCGGCAGATTTATAACATTGCCGTGAATGAATATGGTCTGGCTCCGCATGACCTGATTTTTGACACTCTCACCTTCACGCTGGCGACGGGTGATCCTGAAATGGCGGGCAGCGCCCTGGAAACGCTGGGAGGAATCCGGCGTATCAAGGCTGAACTTCCTGGCGCATTGACTTCTTTAGGAGTAAGCAACCTGTCCTTTGGACTCGGCGTTGCGGCGCGGGCCGTATTGAACAGTGTATTCCTCTATCACTGCGTTGAAGCCGGGTTAGATATGGCGATTGTCAATCCGGCGCATATCACCCCTTACGCAGAGATTCCTGACGATCAGCGCAAACTGGCAAATGCATTGATCTTCAACGAACACCCGGATGCGCTGACTGACTACATTAAATTTTTCGAAGAAAATCAGATCACCATCGGAAATGACGAGCAGGTCGATCCTACCGAGGGTATGACGGCTGAACAAAAACTGCACTGGCAGATCGTTCATCGCAAAAAAGAGGGGGTAGAAGCCCTGGTGGACGACTGCCTGACCCGCCAAACCGCCGTTGAGGTCCTCAACTATGTGCTGCTGCCTGCCATGAAAGAAGTAGGCGATAAGTTCGGCGCGGGAGAATTGATCCTGCCGTTTGTGCTGCAAAGCGCCGAAGTGATGAAAAAGTCGGTGGCCTACCTGGAAAACTTCTTAGAACGCAAGGAAGGCACCAGCAAGGGCGTGGTGGTATTGGCAACCGTTTATGGAGATGTCCACGACATCGGCAAGAATCTGGTGCGTACCATCCTCAGCAACAACGGGTATACCGTGCATGATCTGGGCAAACAGACCCCGGCGAATGTGATCATTGATGCCGCCGTCGAACACAAGGCCGACGCGATTGGGCTAAGCGCCCTGCTCGTCAGTACGTCTAAACAGATGCCGCTGATCGTCAATGAACTGGCGCGGCGCGGGCTAACCTTCCCAGTCCTGATCGGTGGGGCAGCGATAAACCGGGCCTTTGGACGGCGAATTTTGTTCCTGGAAGGCGGCGGCGAACCTTATGCTCCCGGCGTGTTTTACTGCAAGGACGCCTTTGAGGGATTAGAGGTGATGGATCAGATCACTGATCCCGACAGACGCGCTTCACTGCTAGAACGCACTATTGCCGAAGCCTATCAGGAACTTGGCAAACCGCAGCCGGTGGTCCGTGACCGGCGCAGCCCTGGGCAGCGGTCGACGATTAGCCCTGCGCCTGACATCCCGACTCCGCCGTTTTGGGGACACCGGGCGGTACTCAACATCCCGTTCGAATCCGTATTCCCGTATATCCACAAACCGGAGCTGTTCCGGCTGAGCTGGGGCGCCAAAAATACCCAGGGCGCGGAATGGGAGCGCCTGGAAGCTGACTTTGAAGAGCGGCTGACTCTCATGAAAAAAGAAGTTATCACCACTAACGCACTGCAACCGCAGGCCGTCTATGGTTATTTCCCGGCACAATCAGAAGGTGACAGCCTGCTGATATACGATCCGGCCAGTTATGAGGTCAACGAAAAGCTGGATCCCATTGCCCGGTTCAGTTTCCCGCGCCAACCCTTTGGTGAATATCTGTGCCTGGCGGATTATTTCGCGCCGGTGGGTGGTAAAGCAGTAGATGTGTGTGCGCTGCAAATTGTCACTGTTGGCGGGCAAGCTACCCAAAAATTCGACACTCTGCAAGCGGCCAACGAATACACCGAGGCGTATTTCTTTCATGGGCTGGCGGTACAGTCTGCCGAAGCCACCGCTACTTATATGAACCGGCTGATCAATCGTGATCTGGGGATTCCGGTAGAGCGCGGCAAACGGTACAGTTGGGGCTACCCGGCCTGCCCGGACCTGGACGATCATGTAACGCTGTTTAAGCTGCTTCCGGCGGAACAAAAACTCGGCATGACGCTCACTTCGGCTTTCCAACTGGTGCCAGAACAGTCTACCGCCGCCATTGTCATCCACCATCCCAACGCGAAATATTACAGTGTCGGGGTGTCGCGCGCTGAACAACTGGCAAACGCTTAAGAGGGGATAAAATCGATCATGGCGAAAATTCCATTTCGTGAACGGCTGGCACGCGGCCCGATTCTGGCAGATGGCGCGATGGGGACCATGCTCCACGCGACCCATAATCTTCCGATTGATACCTGTTTCGATCTGCTCAACCTGGACGATCCAGCAGCCGTCGCTGAGATTCACCGCCGGTATATCGAACAAGGCGCAGAGATCATCGAAACGAACACGTTCAGCGCCAATATCTATAAGCTGAGCGCCTGCGATATGCAAAACGAATGCGCTGCGGTCAACCGTGCCGGGGTGGAATTGGCTCACAAGGTGATCGACGGCATGTTCCGAGACAACGTCTATATCGCCGGTTCGATTGGGCCATTGGGAGTACGGCTGGCACCCTTTGGACGCACCACGCCCGAACAAGCTTTCGCCGCCTTCAAAACTCAGATCGGGGCGCTGATCGAAGCCGGGGTCGATCTGCTGTCGTTCGAAACCTTTACCGATCTGGCTGAGATCACTGAAGCGATCTCAGCAGCGCGCAGCCTCAATGCCACCATCCCGATTGTGGCCCAGATGACTTTCACCCGCGATGATCGGACCCTCCTTGGCGATACCCCCGCCCAGGTCGCGCGGGCGCTGCGCGACACCGGCGCCGATGTGATCGGCGTGAATTGCAGCAGCGGCCCGGCACAATTGCTCAAAATTCTCCAACTGATGCGGCTGGCTGTCCCCGATGCGCGGTTTTCGGTGATGCCGAATGCAGGCTGGCCGGAAATGTTAGGCGGGCGGGTGATGTATCAGGCGACGCCTGACTACTTCGGCGAATATGCCCTGGCGTTCAGGGAAGCGGGCGCATGTTTGATCGGGGGCTGCTGCGGCACAACGCCGGAACATACCCACGCCATGCGCGCCGCCCTCGACGATCCTACTCGCACTAATCCGATCTCAATCCTGGTGTCAGAAACGGTCGAGTCGGCGGTGAGCGATACCCCTGAACAACCTACCGAACTCGCGCGCAAACTGGCTGCCAGAAAATTTGTCGTCACTGTCGAGATGCCGCCGCCGCGCAGTTTCACCGCTCAAAAAGTGATCGCATCGGCGGAACTGCTGCGCGAAGCCGGGGTGGATTTTATCAATGTCTCCGACAGCCCCATGGCTCGAATGCGGATGAGTCCCTGGGCCGTCTGCCATTTGATCCAACAGCATGTTGGGTTGGAAACCGTGCTGCATTTCCCTACGCGCGGGCGAAATCTGCTGCGCATTCAGGGCGATCTGCTGGCAGCGCACGCCTTAAATGTGCGCAACCTGTTCGTGGTCATGGGCGATCCTACTGTGATCGGCGATTACCCGGATTCCTTCGACACCCACGACATCGTACCCACCAGCCTCATCAAGCTGATCAAACACAAGCTCAATGCCGGGCAGGATCAAGCGGGCAACTCGATAGGCCAACCGACCTCCTTTCTGATCGGGTGCGCGCTGAACCCTAACCCCGCCGATATCGCACACGAGCTCAAACTGCTGCGCAAAAAAATCGATGCCGGGGCTGGTTTTGCCTTGACTCAGCCTATCTATGAACCAGCCTTGCTGGAACGCTTCATCAATGCTTATATCGCTGAATATGGCAATCTCGAACTGCCGATTCTGGCGGGAATACTGCCCCTGTTTGGCAACCGGCATACTGCATTTTTGCACAATGAAGTTCCCGGTATTGACATTCCCGACAAAATCCGGCAGCGTATCAACGACGCGGGCGACGACGCGCCCCAAGAAGGGGTACGCATAGCGCAGGAACTCCTGCTTGCCGTTAAAGAAATTGCGCAGGGAACCTATATCATGCCCGCGTTTGGACGTTATGATCTCGTGGCTGGGGTAGTAGATATTTTAGGACGCGCGCAGACACGATAAAATAACGGTGCCACTTCACCAACAAAACGGGGTTATGATGGTTAAGGATCATGCCAGCAGTGCAACCCAAAACCAGTTTGTTGCGTAGATACGAATTGGGAGGCTGAGTGATCAGCACTGGAGGCAATATCACACCCATGCACCGACAACTGCACTTGATCATTTTGACTGTTCTTATGGCCGCCTTGTTGGCAGGCTGCGGCGGCAATAAACAAGACGATAACGAAGACCTGCCCGAAGCACGCCCGCT
>JACRBK010000726.1 GCA_016234525.1 Chloroflexota bacterium | reverse complement strand
TATACAACCAGCAGTGTTTCATCGGGCGCGGAAATTCCCGCCCCAACCGGCAGGACTATATCTTCAGCTATTGGCAGGGGAATTCTGGACTGGGTGGATTGCTGCCGACCAATGATTGCCTGAGTCACAACCGCAGCGCCCTGGCGATTGTCGATGAGGGCGCGAACGGCTGGCTGCTCGCCGATGGGTCGCACCGGATGGTGATGTTCGATAACCAGACGGACGCGCAGCAAGGACTCGATCTGATTCGCCAATATGACCAGATTTGTTATATCGGGCGCGGTACGGATCATATTATGACCTATCTGCGCGTCGAGATACTGATCGTCGATCCCGGTCTGATTCTTGTCGATCCGGTGCTGCCGCCGGCGGTAGCTATCGCGGCGACAGACTGCCTGCCCTATAATCCATCCGCCCTGTATATCGTGAACGAAGGGGCGAACGGCTGGCTGTTGACCGACGGTGCTTCTCGGATGGCGATGTTTGACAATGAAATCGATGCTAACTATGGGTTGCAGCTTGCCCAGTCGCACAACCAGCAGTGTTTTATCGGGCGCGGTAATTCTCGCCCCGACCGCGAGGATTATATCTATGAATATTGGCAGGGCGATTCTGGGTTGGGCATTGTGTCGCCCGATCAGGACTGTCTGGCCCACGTTCCAGCGGCGCTAAGTATCGTAGACGAAGGGGCGAACGGCTGGTTGTTAGCCGAGGGTTCCTCTCGGATCGCCATGTTCGATAACCAGGCCGACGCACTGCTGGCACAGCAGGTTTTCCAGGGATATGACCAACATTGTTATATCGGGCGCGGCAATGTTCGCCCCGACCGCAAAACCTATATCACCAGCTATCTGCGCAATTCGGCGGTTCTAGGCACGCCCCCGGTAATGCCCACCGGCCCGGACTGCCTGCCCTATGATCCGTTTGCTCTGGTGCTGAATGACCAGGGCGCTATCGGCTGGACGGTGACCAGCGGGGCAAGCAGTATGATGCTGCTCGACAATCTCGCGGATGCGCAGCGGGCGGCGAATGTGGCGATGGCGCATACCGAACAATGTTTCATCGGGCGCGACAATACCCGGCCCAACCGTTATGCCTATATCTTTGAATACTGGCAGGGCGATTCCGGGTTAGGGCTTGAACCACCGTTAGGCGACTGCCTGGAATATAACCCCGCCGCGCTGTCCCTGGTGGACAACGGCGCGAACGGCTGGACGGTCGTCGATGGCAGTCACAGTATCGTGCTGCTGGACGACAATGCCGACGCCAGCGCTGCCCGCGATGTGATGATGCAGCATAACATGATCTGCTTCATTGGTCGCAGTAACGCGCGCCCCGAACGTGACCGTTATGTTCATGCCTATCTGCGCGATGCGCCGCTTCCTGGCACGCCGCCGACGCTGGTTCCCCCACCGACTCCGGTGCTGCCGCCCTGCGCCAGCGCCCCGGCTCCGCGTATGCTGGTGGGGCAAGTGGGCCGGGTGACCTTCTCGACGGGCGAGCCGGTGCGTGTTCGCACGGGGCCGGGTACGGCCAATGGGATCTTGACTCTGCTGCCCGAAGGTACGATCTTTTATGTGAACGGCGGTCCGATTTGCAGCGAGCCGTATTGGTGGTGGAGCGTGCAGACCGGCACCGGCATATCAGGTTGGATGGCTGAGGGGGTGGTGGGCAACTACTTCATCGAGCCGTTCTCTCCGTAAATCATCAGGTATAGATAAGCTTCTCCCCTCTCAAAACACGCCAGAGAGGGGAGAAGCGAGGCTAGTCAGTCAAGTGTACCATTTGCGCGCTGGCGTCCCACAACCGGCGCGCGACGGCTTCATCATACGACGCATTCGACGAGCGAGTTTCGCGCCGCCGCACAAAATACTTGCCTGTGATTCCTTCGACCTCATCCGACGTAGCCAGCCAGATTTGAGTATCCGCGCCTTCTTCGGGTGTGAGTTGGCCGCGAAAGTTCAACCCGGCAGCATTCTGGAAATTCGTGTTTACAAAACCGGGATGCACCGCGTTTACCGTCACATCAGTCCGATTCAGCCGCCGGGCCAGTTCATACGTGAACAGGATATTCGCCAGTTTTGACGAACCGTAACTGGTCCAGCCGCCGTGATAATCAAGCGGGTGGCCGAGTTCGTCAAAATTGATGGTGTGCTTTTCGTGATAATCTGACGCGACGTTGATGATTCGCGCCGGGGCGCTGGCTGTGATCAGGTCAAGCAGCAGGTTGGTCAGCAGGAAATAGGCAAGATGATTGAGGGCAAAGGTCATCTCGATTCCGTCCGCACTCTCGCAGTATTCGGGAATCATGGCCCCCGCGTTATTGACCAAAACATGCAGGCGATCATATTTACTCTTGACCGTCTCGGCTATCGTGCGAACCTGGGCCTGGGATGAAAGATCAGCGGTCAGAAAATCGAGCGTGCCGGGGGTCTGGCCGATCTCGGCGATGGTTTTTTTGATCTTGGCCGGATCGCGCCCTACGGCGATCACAGTGGCGCCCTGCTGCGCCAATTCCCGCACCGTTACTTTGCCGATTCCATCCGTTGCCCCGGTGACCAGGCAGATTTTGCCATTCATGAGTCTTCCCTCTATCCATAGATTGTGCAGGGCGCTGGCTGCCGCACCCTGGCTCGTCCATATAAACTGATTTTGGATGACTCGACTCTGGTTTGGCAAATGTGAGTAAGGTTTCAGGCGGCGGCAATGACAAAGCTAATGGTCGTTGTGTTCCCCCTTTCTCTGCGCAGCGGAGAAAGGGGGTAGGGGGTGAGGGGAATAGGGGTAAATTAACCTAACCGGAGAAGGTTACCACGCCCGCGCCGGGAGCCGCGCTGACCGGGTAGACCCTGGACTCGATTTGCGTGGCGGCGTGATAAGCGGCCTGGACATGCTGCACAAAATTCGGCACGCTGTTACGGCGTACAAACGCGACCATACACCCGCCGAAGCCTGCCCCCGCCTGCCGCGCACCGATCACACCCGGCCCGCTGAGCATGGCGTCCATCATTGTTTCCATCGCGGGAACACTGATCTCATACAGGTCACGCGCTCCGGCGAAGGACTCAGCACACAGCCGCCCGATCTGCCCGGCATCTCCCCCCGGCAGAACCTTTGCCAGCGCCAGCACCCGTTGATTCTCTTCGATGATAAAACGCGCCCGTTTGACCGATACCTCCGGCAGATCGGGCGCACAAACGGCCAGTTGTTCGAGGGAAACATCACGCAAGGTTTTTACCCCGGCGTGGCATTGAGCGAGATAATCCGCCGCTTCTTCACATTGGGCGCGGCGTTCGGAATATTCACAGCCGGTCAGTTCACGCCGGGCGCGGGTATCGCAGATTACAACCTGGAGATCGGGATGGATCGACATGGCTTCGCTGGTCAGGTGGCGGCAGTCCAACAACACGGCGTGATTGGCCTGTCCGACTGCCGACGTATATTGATCGAGGATGCCGCAGTTCACGCCGACAAATTCGTTTTCTGCTTTCTGGCACAACAATGCCATCTGGACCGGGTCCATCGGCCAGCCGCCGAGGGTTTTAAATAACATAGCGCTGGCGACTTCTAACGCGGCGGACGAACTCAGGCCGCTGCTAAAAGGGATCGTGCTGTGAATCAGCCCGTTGAATCCATGCAGCGCATAACCTGCCGCCTGCAAAATCGCCGCTACCCCTTTGACAAAGTTCGTCCAGGGCAGGGCGGGATCGCAGCGCAGATCGTCCAGGCTGAACGAAAGATTCCCCTCGACATTCATCGATCCGATAGCCACCTGGCGATGCTGGCGCGGCTGCGCGGCGATAAGGGTATTCCGATCAATGGTCATCGTCAGCACATAACCCTGATTGTAGTCGGTATGGCTGCCCATCAGATCAACGCGGCCAGGGGCCTGCACCCAGAGCGTAGGCTCGCCGCCGTACAAGCGGGCGAATTGTTCTCGGATCAGCGCGGTACGTTCGGTGAGGGTCATCCTAAATTCTCCTGGTTACGAAATATCTCTAATAAAGCGTCAATATTTTCCACTGGAATATCAGCCATCAGGCGGTGCGAAGGAGCCAGCATCAGCCCGGTGTGATCGGGCGCCAGCGCAGAGATCGCGCCGCGTGCAGCGCTGCGCACCTCGTCCGGCGATCCGTAGGGCAGCACTGTCTGGGTAGAGATTCCGCCATAAAATGCCAGCCGCCGGTCAAAGGTGCTGTGCAGCCAGGAATGATCGATGACTTCCGGCTGGACGGGGTTGAGCGTGGTCAGCCCGATTTCCACCAGATCGGGCAGAATCTTGGCGATCTGCCCGTCCGAGTGCATCAGGACCGGCAGCCCGGCCTCGCGGAAGGGGGCGAACAACTGCGCCAATCGCGGTTTGATCAACGCGCGCCACGTCGCAGGCGAAAAAAGTAGGTTTTTTTGCGCGCCATAATCATCGCCAAAATAACCGCCGTCGACACCCAGCGCGATAAAGCGCCGGATCAGCGTCAACTGGATCGCCGTGATCCGGTCCAGCAGATCGGCGGCAAAGTCGGGATCGGTGACTAACTCAGCCAAAAAAGTTTCAAACCCGCGCAGCAGCCATGCTCGCTCAAACAGCGCAAAACCGAAATTGGGCGCGATGAAATGTTCGCCTGCGTCCGCCGCGATCTGCCGGGAGGCGTCGTCCAACAGGTGGGGATCATCAGGATCGGGCCAGGGGAAAGCATCCAGGTCTTGCGACTCAGCCAGTGGGGAAACGCTGGGGTAATAACCTTCTTCTTCGGTATCAAAACCCACGCCCCACCAATCATAGCGCGTGCGGCCATCGTCGCTCAGCCGCGCCGGGGCGGTGAGATCGACGCGGACCATGTGGTTATCTAACCGGGTGGGCAGGGCTGCCAGGGTCACGTCAAAATGCGCTGACAATTTTTCGCCCATCGCGCGAGTATAGCCGATCTGGGTGGGCAGGCGATCCACCGGCTCATAAGACAGGGCGCGCCGCATCCGTTCTTTACGAGTGAGCATCAAAAATTCTCCGTCATAGTTACAGCTCGCTTTTATAGGGGCGCTGGGCGGGCCGGGTTGGTCAAAAACCAGCGCATGAAACAGGTCCATTGTCAGATTAACTTTTTCATTCTGTTCTGTCAATCATCCGGTTATCGAAAACCAACTTTCTAGCGTATTGACAAGCACTTCGTTTCTGCCTTAAGATGAGATGAGCATGTTTGCGCTAACATACGCTGTATGTGCCTCATTCATTGAAAGGAGGCGCTATCGAAGCGATTGGCCCGAATAATCTTGCACATTTTACGCCAGCAGTTCTCAAGAGAAATTAAGGAGATAGGGTAAAGATGTTAAAACGGACATGGATTGTCGCTGCTTTGATTATCGTGTTGGCGCTGCTGATCGTGGCAGTTGCTCCCCAACAGCAAACTCCTCAGGCCAACGCGCAGGGATCGAATGGCGCTGCGGAAAAATGGTGCAGTGGGGTTAAGATCGTGTTCTTCCCTGGCGGCCCGACAGGCGGCCCCTTTGCGGTGAATGTTTATAACGGCGCAGTGCAGGCGGCTGCTGACCTGGGCGCAGATGTTGATTATGTCTGGTCGGACTGGGACCCGCAGAAGATGATCCAGCAGTTCTCTGAAGCGATTGCGACCAGCCCCGACGGTATCGCCGTCATGGGTCACCCTGGTGAAGAAGCCTTCGCTCCCCTGGTTGAAGAAGCCGAAGCGGCGGGCATTATCGTGACCAGCCAGAACACCGACCTGCCCAGCATCGAAACAAAATTCGCGGGCAACGGTTTTGGTTATGTCGGTCAGGAACTCTACGCCACCGGCTATAACCTGGGCCGCGAAGCAGCATTACGTTCGGGCGTGCAGTCGGGCGACCGGGCGATGGTTTGGGGGTTGCTGTCGCAGCCGACACGCGGCCAGCGCACCCAGGGCGTCATCGATGCCTTCGAAGAAGCCGGTCTGACGGTGGACTATGTTGAAATCGATTCGGCCACCAATGCCGATGCGGCAGCCGGTATCCCGACCTTTGTCGCTTACGTGGCGTCGCACCCCGATGTCAAGATGGTTGTCACCGATCACGGTGGTCTGACTGGGACGCTGCAATCGTACCTTGAGGCCGCTGGCGCTGGCCCTGATCAAATCTTCGCTGCCGGGTTCGACCTGAACCCCGCCGCTGTCGAGGCCATTCGCGCGGGCTGGACCGATCTGGTGATCGACCAGCAGCAGTGGCTCCAGGGTTATCTGCCGATCCTGCAAATCTGCTTGACCGAAAAATTCGGCTTCTCCGGTCTGCATATCGATACGGGCGGCGGTTTCGCCAGCATCGACAATGTTGATCTGCTGGCCCCGCTGGTGGAGCAGGTGATCCGGTAAGATTTTCCTTTTGGGCGGTGGTTGTGACGTGCCGCCGATCTTTTGAGGGTACACGGCTCCAGCAGGAACATTCCCGCTGGAGCCGACACTATAGAGAACGGGCAGGCCGTTTTTTGTTGGATGTGATAAGGATTATTTTGATGGAAGACTACATCCTTGAAATGCGTAATATCGCCAAATCGTTTGGCGAGGTTCAATCGCTGCACGATGTCAATTTTTCCGTGCGCAAGAATGAGATCGTCGGTCTGCTTGGCGATAACGGGGCCGGAAAATCGACCCTGATCAAGATCATCACCGGGTATCACCGGCCTACCAGCGGCGAGATTTTTTTTAACGGCGAAAAAGTGGACCGGCTGACCGTCCCTAAAGCGCGCGCGCTGGGCGTGGAAACCGT
>JACRBK010000733.1 GCA_016234525.1 Chloroflexota bacterium | reverse complement strand
GAATTTTCAGGTTTGCGGGTCTTTTCCCACTGGCTGAGGATTGGAATTTCTTCTACTGTATTCGCCGCGAGCATTTCGATCAAGGTGACGGCGGTTGCCAGGTCCGCGCCGTAGGTTGTGCGGACGGCCAGCGGAGCTAGTCGGCGGGCGAATTCCGTTTCGGCGCGAGTCGTGATCAACTGATCCGCCTCGCCCACATAACGCGGGGTATTGATTCCGACTTCCGCGTAACGGAAGGCCACGCCTTCTTCCACTGGCTCGATCTCGATAATCGCCTGGCATTCACTGGGAACCATGCTGCGTTCGGGGACCAAAAAGATGATGGTCGTTCCCAGGTCGGTCCCGCGCTGCAACAGCAGTGACACTGCTGCCTCAGCCTGGACTGCGTTCAACGGTGAGTCTTCGCCCTGGGCCGTCAGACCGTCTACCACCACCAGCAGATGCGGCAGCGTAGGATCCGTCTGGTTGTCTTTGTCGGCCAGCCGAAGCTGGCGGCGTTCGAGTTCGGTCTGCAATTCGTCCCAGAACCGGCGCACTTTATCCGCATCAAAACAGAGCAGATCGCCGGTTCCCTGCTGGCGCGAGGTGTTGCAGTGGGGCAGCCATCGCGCCCAATCCCACTGAGGACGGGCCGCAGGTGCGCCGACTACATACAGTCTGGCGTCGGTTGGGGCATGGAATACCGTATAGTGAGCGAGAATGGACCGGATGAAGTCATAGGTTTTGGCCGGGGCTTTGCCAGCGATGCCCAGGGCAAAACGCGCCTCAATGGATTCATCCGCAGGGCTGGGCGTTTTTTCTTTGGTGATGCTGCCGATGGCCGTGCCTTGCGGCTTGATATAACTGCGCAGTGGGATGGTGATCGGCACATCGGACACATACAGCGAATCCTGGTAGAGTTTGAGCGCCTCTTGCAGTTCGTGCGTTTCTTCGTTGCCGCTCATCGAACTGACTTTATAGATCATGGTGGAGTGGCGCGTCCCAATCCCTAGCCGGATCGCTCCGAAGTCGCTGTCGGTGGTACGGCGCTCCCACAGGCGCAAACCCGAATTACGGTTCTGCCGGTCCCCCGCGATTTTCAGGACGGGATCTGGGCCGGGATAGTTATAGAGGTAATAGCGGCGCTGAAGGTCCTGCGAAGCGACCATGTCTTTACGCATCTGGGCAAGCCGCTGCATATAAATGCGCTTCTTTTCCCGTTCGGCTTTGCGAGTAATACGGAAATTCCATAGAGCCATTGTCGTTGATGCAACAACCGACAGCCCCATGGGGATCAGCAGCAGCATACTGCGCCCGCTTCCGGCAGCGCTCACGAACACATAACCGATGATCGTGACCATAGGCAGGAACATTTGCGCCATCTGCTGACGACCCGCAATGTCTTCACTGGGAGGGTTGGGAATATCCACCTCGCCGTAAGGCAGTTCGGGTTGTATTCGGGGGGGACGGCTAGTAAAATCAGGCATTAGGCTGCCCTCCAAGATTTATTAACGAGAATAATCCTGTTATTGAGCGTCCTGCATTCAGTGAACGTTTGACACAAAACCAAGAACACTGTACTGTAACGGAAATCAACGACCTATTTGGCGATTGTGGCATAATCGGCACGGGGTGTCAAGCCGGGTGCCACGCTGGTTAGAAGAGAGGTAGAGAAAGCCGTGAAGCGCGTCTGTACCATCTGCCAACGAGTCTCTCTGGACGGCAATTTGTGGTGCCAGGAACCTGATTGCCCTGCCGGTAATATGCCGACTATCTTTGATTTCGGTGAATGGCTGGGCGATATTGAAGTCATCCGGCTGCTGCGTGTCCTGCGCCACGCGGCAATCTATGAAGCGCAGCGAGGCCAGGAAAAAGTGCTGCTGAAGGTGGCGCATCCCGGCTGCCAGGATCAACTCCGTTTGGAGACTCGTATTCTGGTCGAACTGCTTCAACACGAACAGCACCCGATGCTTCCGGTGCTTCTTCCCGCCTACCAACAGGCAGACCTCAAACAGCGGCCTTATGGCAAAACGGTTTTTAAGGACGAAACCAAATATTATGCGGTTTTTAAATACACAGACGGCGATTTTTTGCGTGATATGCTGCTGAAAAACCCGCAGCCCTGGTATCAGCACGCCGCCTGGATGACGATCAGCCTGGCCGATGCGATTGCCTTTATGCATATCCGCGCCAAACGCCTGCATATGAATCTCAGCCCAGAAGCGATCTATGTGCGGGTGGACAAAGCTGGGATTCCTCGTCCGCTGCTGTTGGACCTGGGACTGTTGGGCGAACCGCAAAGCATCGATACCAATTGGGTCGAGCAGTACGGAGTTCCTTCATATACTCCCCCGGAACTGCTGGCGCGCGAAGGTGGCGCAGTCGGTTTTGCTTCGGATGTCTACTGCCTGGGCGTGCTGCTGTACGAAATGCTGGCAGGGCATCCAGCCTTCCCATTTGAGCAGCGCAAAGATGCCGATGTTCGCCAGATGGTGATCAAAGGATTGCCTGAACCACTCAATCGCACCGACCTGGCCGAAGATATTCACAATATTGTTCATCTGGCTGTGTCGAGAGTGCCCGAACAGCGCCACCAGGATGTGCGCGTATTCGCTAAACTGCTGCGCACCCGCTTCGGTGAAGTCCCGCCAGAGAAAAAACGCGCCTGGAACCGCGTATTCATAGCCCTGGTGATACTCGGCGTGGTGCTGACATCCGTCTGGATTTTGCTGCTGGCGCTGCTGGGTTAGTGTCTTAAACGTTCAATCGCGAACAAAAAAACACCCACCGAGGCTAACTGCCAGGTGGGTGTTTAGATCGGTCGTGTCGTACTAGACGAAACGCTGCGAGCCAGAATAATCACCGTCACGCAGGCTGACAATCGCGCCGATCAAGTCCATGCTCATTTCGGAGCAGGTGTCAGACAGCCGGTCCACGTTGGGTTTGATCCCTTCGAGGTAATTGGCCAGCGCCAGATTGCCGACCATGCCAAAAAAGGCGGTGGCTTTCAGAATGGCGATAGCGATTTCGAGCGCCTGGCTGACACCCTTGAGAACTTCGCTTGCATCCTTGAAACCGTCAGACATATTCTGTACGGCGTCATAATCCATTGAGACTTCGGCCATAGTTTCCTCCTGATCCGCTGTCGGACTACCAGCCCGTGGCCGGCCTAGAAGATACCGTCAAAGATGTCGCCGACGTTGTTGACAACACCCAACACACCGTCATCGGCCTCGCGAATAAAGTCCATCGCCTGGGTGATACCCCCCCCAAAGCCGGAAATTGAAGCAATGAGCGCCATGATTTCAGGGATCAGACGCGACTGGACTTCTTCAATGAACGCCTGCGCGCCCTGTCCGGTCCACCCACCACCTATAATCGGCTGCATTCCACCGCGAACAGAGCCTACCATATCCTCGACCTGCCCTGCCTGCCGGGTGACCTGGTTGACCACATCGGTTACATCGTCCATGACGCAAGTAAAGATAGACATGGGTTATTCCACCTTTCTAGCCCTTAAACCGGCTGGCCGCTTCGGTATCGCCGTCGCGCAGATCAACCAGCGCGCCGTAGACGTCCATACCGAGTTCGTTGAATTTGTCCTGCAAAGCAGCCAGGCGCGAATTGAGACGTTGCCGAATTGCATCAGCCATCGCGTCGCCACCTTTGCCCATCAGCGCCCCGTCTTCGAGCCGTCCGGCGACGTTTTCCATGTGGCGCATGAGGTCTTCCAACATCTGTCCGCCATCCCTGAAGAGGCGAGCCATATCCTCCATCAGGTCATAATCCATCTGTACATCAGGCATAGTGATCTCTCCTTAGTCGTTTGACGGTCACACAGATTGACTTCAAACGTCGTTAATTAGCGGGAGCGGCTAAACAACGAACTGGCATCGCTTTCGGCTTGGGAAAGGATGTTCGAGATTTGTTTGATCGCATTGCTGCCATCATCGAGCGCGCGAACCAGGTTCTGTAAGCCCGGCTCGACCAGGTCATGAAATTCGCCGAAGAATGAGCTCGCGCCACGTCCGATCCACCCGCCGCCTTCCAGCTCACCCACCAGGTTCATAATCTGACCCATAAGCTGTTCCATGTTGGCTGATTCGTCGGCAAACTCGCCGGCGATTTTTTCCAACTCGTCATAATCCGCCTGTACTTTGTTAGCTGGCATATTGACCTCCCTGCCGATCGTTTATCACTGACTTCATGTTTGAACCTTGTTTCTAGCACAAACGAGTGATGCGTATCTGGTGTTCAATGGATGAAAGGCTGGCCTCCTTTTATACCATGAGTGTGCTTCCACTAGCTCTATGGTTGAGCTGTCAGATCTTCTTGAAGACGCTCTCTTTATCATCGGTAGCTTTTTTCAGTGTAGGTCGAACCGGCTAAATTTGTCAAGCAAAATTGAGCGTAAAAGCTGTAAAAAACGTAATACAAAGCTATAAAAAACGTGCAAAGAGGGCCAAAATCCTGTTTATAAGTTTTTACAAGTTTGTGCAAAGCTTTTATCTGAGGGAAAAAATTACGTTTTGCCGTTCGCGATCTGTCGAATATACTTGGTATATTGTCGATGCTGATGTAGATGTGGGAAAACAATCATGGGCTTACAAGACCTTTCTGGGCATACGTTTGGACAGTATGAACTGCGTGAACTACTCGGCGTCGGCGGCATGGGGGCCGTTTATCGCGCCTATCAGCCCAACCTTAAACGAGAGGTCGCTGTCAAAGTTCTTCCGGTCAGCCTGGCGTCTGAACCCGATTATATGCAGCGTTTTCACCGCGAAGCAGAAACCGCCGCCTCGCTCGAACACCCTCATATTATCCCGATCTATGATTATGGGATGGAGCAGGGAACCACCTATATTGTGATGCGTATGCTGACCGGGGGAACGCTGACGGATCGAATGAACCAGCGTGAAGTTGACCGCCGCCCCCTGCCGGTATTGTCTGAAGTGGCGCGGTTGTTGACCCAACTGGCCGGGGCGTTTGATTATGCACACAGCCGGGGGGTGATCCACCGTGACATCAAACCCAGCAATATTATGTTCGATCACCAGGGGAACGCTTTTTTGGTTGACTTTGGGATCGCTAAACTGTTGGCTTCGACCAGCGCCCTCACGTCAACCGGCGCGGTGTTGGGGACGCCGTTGTATATGGCCCCCGAACAGTGGCGCGCCGAACAGCCGATGCCCGCCACCGATCAATATGCGATGGGCGTTACGGTTTACCAACTGTTGACCGGGCGCGTGCCGTTTGAAGCGCCGACCCCCTATGGGTTGATGATCAAACATCTCAACGAAACACCGCCCCCACCCCACGAGATGCGCTCCGATTTGCCTGCCAACCTGAGCGTCATCCTCGAACGCGCGATGGCGAAAGATCCCACGCAGCGTTTTACTAACATGTCAACGTTTGCCCAAACATTTGAGGGTGCATCAGCCGGTCAACCGGACGAAGAAACCCAGTTCTTTACCGTCAGTCTGCCGCCTCGACTTTCTTATACAGCAGCAACAACTCGTCCGCCGCAGCCGCCCACCCCGATAGCGCCTCCGCCAAGCGGCAGAGGTCCGGCGCAGACGATGGCTACCTCGACGGTTCCCGCTGCCCCGCCCGCCCCGGTCAGTAAACCTGTCTATCGCAGCCCGCTGGTATGGGTACTCGGCCTGGTGTTGATTGCGGCGCTGGCCGTGATCGCGGTGATGGCGCTGGG
>JACRBK010000045.1 GCA_016234525.1 Chloroflexota bacterium | reverse complement strand
TCGTCCAGGTACTTCTGCGCCGTGCCGAGCATTGAGTCGTTTTCGGGCATTACCCACGTCACACCGCCCGCCATACCGCGCGCTACAATCGTAACCTTGCGCACCGGATCGCACTTAGGCAGCATGTGGTGAACCACCGCATGTCCAGCTTCATGATAGGCGATTAGCCGTTTTTGTTCTTCGGTGATAATCCGGCTGCGGCGTTCGGGGCCAAGCACCACGCGCTCGATGGCTTCTTCGAAGTCGCGCATCGCGATGCTCTTTTTGTTCTTGCGGGCCGCAACGATAGCCGCTTCGTTGACCAGATTTTCAATATCCGCGCCCACAAATCCTGGCGTAGATTTGGCAAGTATGCTCAGGTCTACATCGGAGGCCAGCGGTTTGCCTCGTGAGTGAACCTTCAAGATTGCTTCACGTCCGCGCATATCAGGCCGATCCAGTACCACGCGGCGGTCAAAGCGACCGGGACGCATCAACGCTGGGTCGAGAATATCGGGACGGTTGGTTGCCGCGACGACGATCACATTCGTATCCGTGTCGAACCCATCCATCTCGACCAGAATCTGGTTGAGGGTCTGCTCACGTTCGTCATGGCTGCCGCCCAACCCTGCACCGCGATGGCGCCCAACGGCGTCGATCTCATCGACAAACACGATGCACGGGCTGTGGCGCTTCGCCTGGTCGAACAGGTCACGCACACGGCTTGCGCCCACACCGACGAACATTTCCACAAATTCGGAACCGGAGATACTGAAGAACGGCACGCCAGCTTCACCGCTGACCGCTTTTGCCAGCAGTGTTTTACCTGTGCCAGGGCTGCCCACCAGCAAAACACCCTTAGGAATACGCGCCCCAAGCTGGATGAATTTTTCGGGGTCTTTGAGGAACTCCACGACTTCGCGCAGTTCTTCTTTAGATTCATCCGCTCCGGCCACATCTTCAAACGTTACGGTCGGTTGATCGCCAGTAAACATTCTCGCCCGGCTCTTGCCAAACGAAAGTGCCTGGTTATTCGATCCCTGAGCCTGACGCAGCATCAGGTAAATGAACCCGCCGATTAAGAGCAGCGGCAGGAACATGCCGATCACCTCAAACCAGCCAAACAGATTGCTTGGTTTTTTGTACTTAAAATCAATCTGGTTGAGGTTTTGTTCGGTCGCGCCGAGCGATCTCAATATCTCGACGTGGTTCTGCGCATTGGCGTTAAGCTGCGTTTTGCGGGTTTCATTGTTTTTGTAGGTGACAGTGAGTTTTCCTTCAGAATCAATCTGAACGGATTTCACCTGTCCGGCATTGATTTGTTCCACCAGTTCACTGGCGGTCAATTCTTTTGAGTTGCCGCTGTTGTTCCGCACGCTGAAAACAATCAGCGCTATCACAATAAAAATCACGGCATATAGCAAGATGTTACGCGAACGATTATTCACCCTAAGCCTCCAGCCTTCGTACTAAGACGAATGGCGTATGTTACACCACTTATGTTCTCACTTTGCCAGGATCGATTTTCGCGATTGTTACTTAAAATTATACAGGACCAAATAGCTAAAAACCAGCCTTTTACCAGTCTGGTAAATTAACATTGCGTAAGAAATTGTACGCGCTTTGCCTTTGGCTTGGTCAGCCCACCCAAGACTGATAGACTGCAATCCACAGTGGAATTAGCAAAACGACGGCAATAAAAGCGATAAAAGCCAATACCAGCGTCACAATATCGAGCTGTTGTGGGGGTTTGGTGGCACGATAACGTGACTGGATCATTGAATCAGGTGGACGGGGCGGCGTCTGATGAGGATACGGCATCACGGGCGGCATGGCCGGGGCAGTCGCCGGACTTTGATAAGAAGCATGGGTATAAATGTTGGTGGGCGCTTCAGCGCGGGGGTCAACAGTCGTGCGGTTGGGGGCCGTAGAGGCACTGTGTACCCGCGCAGGGGCCACCGGTTCAGGGGTCGGTACGGTTCGCACTGACGGGTCTTGAAGCGGGGGCAGCGCCAACTCGGCTTCTTCAGCCAGATCGTCATGCGCGACCTCAGGAACCTGATCGGTGGTCACCTTTCCCTGGCGGCGATAGCTGACCAGAATACGCCCTAACTGGTCGGCGTTCCGGTAGCGAGAAGTCGGTTCTTTGGACAGCACTTTTTGTAAAATGCGATCCAGGTGAACCGGGACGTTCGGATTAAAGTCAGAAGCGAGCGGTGGCTTTTCGCGGATATGCGCCATCGCTAGTTCTTGCTGGTCTGTCCCGACAAAGGGCAGCCGTCCGGTCAGCATTTCAAATAATACAATGCCGATAGCATAGACATCCGATGCCGGGGTCGGAACTTCGCCCTGCGCCTGTTCCGGGGAAAAGTAGTGCGGGCTGCCCCATACTACTTTTTGGCGTTCCTGATCCGTTGGTTTGGTGGAAGTGAGCGCCTGGGCGATGCCGAAGTCGGTCACTTTTACATTGTCGTTTTCTGTGACCAGCACGTTTTGAGGTTTAACATCGGCATGGACCAACCCGGCGCGGTGAGCGTAACCAACCCCTGCACAGATTTTGATAGAGATGCTCAGCGAACGATCAATTGAAAAGGGTGCAGAGGCACGGATCAACCGTTTCAAGTCCTCGCCATCTACGAATTCCATCACCATGTAATGGGTATTGCCTTCCTGACCGACATCGTGAACCGTGACGATATTCGGATGGGAGAGGTTGGCAACGTTGCGGGCCTCCTGGCGAAAACGTTTCAGGAATTCGGGATCGTTGGTCAGGCTCGGACGCAGCACCTTGACGGCGACGGTACGGCCTAGCGCCACATCGACGGCTTTATAGATCACCGCCATGCCGCCCGAACCCTGCTGTGCGACCAGACGATAACGCCCGTTTAAAATCGTTTCTTGTGAAGACATACTCGGCACTCTCGATTGCGCTGGAAAACCTTTTTCGCGGTGGCATTTCGGGTATATTATATCATAGCAATCCCACAGTGGGTGTTGAGATAGGGATGGATTGGGTGGCTTTTCACAAAAACGCTAAATTGCCTTTGGGTCTGAGCTATGACGACTTGCCGCTCTGGATGCGCAAAACCCGGCGTGAGGTGGATTGGGCGTTCTTGGTAATGGTGGTGGTAGGGTTGGTGGCAGTGTGGCCGCTGGTGGTGCGCCCAGGTCTGCCCAATACGCCGGGAATGCGGGTGCAGGTCAGCCGCGCTGTAGAAATGTCGGAAAGTATTCAGGCGGGCGTGTTGTACCCGCGTTGGGCGCCTGATTTTAATTATGGTTACGGTTCTCCCCTCTGGAATTATCTGGCTCCCTTGCCGCATTACCTCACTGGGCTTTACCGGGTGCTGATTCAGGTCAGCCCTCAAAACAGTGTCAAGGCGGTGATGGCGTTCAGCCTGGCGGCAGGCGGTCTGGCGATGTTTAGTTTTGTCCGTCGGCGGTGGGGTGCTTATGCCGCTCTGCTGGCAGCATCAATTTATCTTTACAGCCCTCAAATCGTTTGGGTTAAACCCTATCTGTTAGGTGATTTGCCCGGACTCCTGGCGATGACCTGTTTTTTGCTGAGTCTGTGGGCGTTTGACCGTGTGTTGGCCGCTGAGCGTGGTTGGGACGTCATCGGGGCTTCGTTGGCACTGGCGGTGCTGTGGGTCTCTCACACCCCTTTGAATTTGGTACTGATCGGGATGCTGGTCGGGTGGTTGTCCTGGCGAATGGTGATCGATTCGTGGTCGTGGGGCAAAGTGGCGCAGGTTGCGTTTGTTTTTGGCAGTGGGACAGCCATCAGCGCGTTTTATTGGCTTCCTGCCTTGTTTGAACGATCTGCCGTCTATTGGCAGACGGCGTCAGATGAGTCAACTGTCGCATGGCACCAGCTCAGTCTGTCAGATATGTTAGCTTTACCCCCGGTGATTGATCGCAGCCAGATTAATCCTCCCGAAGTGTCGACCTTGGGCGTTCCTGTCTGGGGATTGGCATTATTGGCATTGATAGCCGTCTGGCTGTGGAACTGGCGGCGCACACCTCCCGATCTGCGCCCGATTTCGCGTGGGGAGGCATTTCAGGCCCGTTTTGTAAACTTTCTACGTACAATCCCAGCCGCTCATCTTGAGGCGCTTTATTTTGCGTTGGTGGGGTTAACCCTGTTTGTCTTAGCGACTCCCTTGGCAGCGGGCTTGTGGCAGGCCTTTCCTGTTTGGCCGCCATTGTATCCTCATGATCTGCTGCCCTTAATCGTCATATGTTGGGCCGTCGCCGCCGCCCAATTAGGCGATCTGGCTGGACGGATGCGCCGTCAGGCGTGGGGTGGGGTATTGGTGTTAGCGTTATTGGTCATTGTCCTGGTTTTTGCGCTGCCTTTGCTGCCCATGTCTCCCTGGCCTGATTTGCCTGCGGCGGATCTGTTAACAATATTACGCGACGAGACGCGTGGTTATGCTGTCGCTTCCCAGTTGGATGGGTGGCTGCTGCCTCAAGATGTGCTGGCGCTGCCTCAACTTTCGCCGACGTTGATGGCCTCGTATGAGGGCCAGATGATCGATAAGGTTTCTCGTGATCACCTGCCTCCGGCAGTGCGTGTAGATGTTGTAACGCACGCCCCTCAAATGGAACGCTTGGTGGTTCGTACTTCGGACCCGATAGATTTGACTTTGCTGACCTTTAATTTCCCAGGCTGGCAGGGGCGGGTCGATGGCCGCCGGATGGAACTTAAATCAGAGCCGGTGACAGGCTTAATGATCCTGTCTGTTCCCGAAGGTTATCATGAGATTGAAGTTCATTTTGGTAGCACAACGCCGCGTAGTGCTGCCTGGACGATTACCGGGGTGGCCGGACTGATCGTGCTGCTGGTGAGTATCCGGCTGGAAAATGTTCTGTCGCGACAGCCGCCGCTCGAATCGCAAGAAAGAAGCGCGGTGTTTTCATTACCGCTTGCGCTGCTGTTATGTGCCGTGCTGCTCTTTGTGGCCGGTGGAAGCTTGCCCCGGCTGATACCTGAATGGTTTACCCGACGTTCTCCGCCCGGCATTGTGTATTCGGCGCAGCATCAGTTTCCCAGAACGCTGCAAGGGGTGATAGACTTATTGGCATATGATGTAGAACCTCGAACACGTCTGCACGCCGGGGATGAATTGCGGGTGACACTTTATTGGCGGGCTGTGCGCCCCGATCTGTCAGATTATCAGGCG